>NZ_JAALEF010000195.1:13275-22592 GCF_014145245.1 Dietzia sp. B44
CTCACCTCGTCCCGGAGGCGGGTGATGTGTTCGGGGGTGGTGCCGCAGCATCCGCCGACCATCGACAGCCCGAACTCGGAGACGAAGTCGGCGACCTGGGGGCCGAACGCCTCGGCGCCGAGCGGGTACACGGCTCCGTGTTCTCCCAGTTCGGGCAGTCCCGCATTGGGCATGACGGAGACGGGGACGCCGGCGTGCTGGGTGAGGTAGCGCAGGTGCTCGATCATCTCGGCGGGCCCGGTGGCGCAGTTGAGGCCGATCATGTCGATGCCGAGCGGTTCGAGCGCGGTCAGCGCCGCCCCGATGTCGGACCCCAGGAGCATGGTCCCGGTGGTCTCGATGGTCACGTGCGTGATGATGGGCAGCCGGCGCCCGGCGGCGGCCATGCCGTCCTGGCAGCCCAGTACCGCGGCCTTGACCTGGAGCAGGTCCTGGCTGGTCTCCACGAGGAACGCGTCGGCTCCGCCCCGGGCCAGGCCCTCCGCCGCGCGGGCGTAGGCGTCCCTCATCTCCTCGAACGTGGCCTGCCCGAGCGAGGGCAACTTGGTCCCCGGACCGAGGGAGCCGAGCACCATCCGCGGGGTGCCGTCCTCGGAGGGGCCCATCTCGTCGGCGACCTGCCGGGCGATCGCGGCACCCTTCTCGGCCAGCTCGCCGATGCGGTCGACGATGTCGTAGTCCCCCAGGTTGGACAGGTTGCACCCGAAGGTGTTGGTCTCCACCAGATCCGCGCCGGCCTCGAAGAACGCGCGGTGGATGTCCGCGACGACGTCCGGGCGGGTGGCGTTGAGGATCTCGTTGCATCCCTCCAGACCGAGGAAGTCGACGTCCACATCCAGGTCCACCGCCTGCAACATCGTGCCCATCGCCCCGTCGCTGATCAGTACTCGCCGGCGGGCGGCGTCCAACAGGGGCGAATCGAAATCGACAGACATGGCCCCAGTGTATGGGTGCCCCGGAAGTGTCCGTCCGTAGGCTGTACTGATGACTGTCGAATGGACCCCCGACGGGCACCTCGATCTCGAGAGCCCGGTGATGATCGTGGCCTTCGAGGGCTGGAACGACGCCGCGGACGTGGCGACCGGGACCGTCGAACATCTCGCCCTGACCTGGGAGGCGCGGCAGATCGCGGAGATCGGTGGCGACGAGTTCTTCGACTACCTCGACCAGCGGCCGACGGTCCGGCATTCCGGCGGGGTGTCGCGATCGGTCGAGTGGCCACAGATCCTCGTGTCCGCGTGCCGACCGGACGGGTTCGACCACGACGTGTTGCTGGTCCGGGGGCCCGAGCCGGGTCTGAAGTGGCGCCGGTTCGCCTCCGAGTTCGTGGACCTCGTCGACACCCTGGGAGTCACCGAGGTGGTGCTGTTGGGTGCCTATCTCGCCGATGTGCCCCACACCCGCCCCGTTCCGCTCACCGGGACGGCGTTCAATCGGCAGAGGATGGCCGAGATGGGGGTCCGGGCCTCCGATTACGAGGGGCCCACCGGGATGACCGGGGTCCTCCAGCAACTCCTCACCGAGGCCGGGGTCCCGACGGTGAGTCTGTGGGCGGGTGTCCCCCACTACGTTGCCGCACCGCCCAATCCGCGCGGCACCGAGGCGGTGCTGTCCTGGTTGGCGGAGAACCTGGGGGTGGCCGTCCCGATGGACGCACTGCGCGTGCAGTCCCGCACGTGGGTCGCGAAGGTCGACGCCGCCGCCGGCGAGGACGAGGACCTCCGCGACTACATCCAGTCCCTGGAGGACCGGATGGACGACGAGAACGGTGTCGGGGCGGGGGTCGACCCCGAACCCGACCGTGGTCGGGCCGCTGACGGGGAGACGATGCCGCTGGTCGACGGCGAGTCGATCGCCGCCGAGTTCGAGCGCTTCCTGCGAGGCGAGCGGGACGAGCCCGACGCCGGGTAGACCGTCAGACCGTCGGACCGGTCACCGGAACGCCGTCAGGTGGCGGGGGCGAGACCGAGCAGGGCGTCGAGGGCGGTCGCGATGGACGGTCCCGCGGACGGGTCGGACTCGTCCCCGGCCAGGGTCGCCTCTGCCCACCTGTCGACCGCGGCCAGGGCGCCCGGGGTGTCGAGGTCGTCCGCGAGACGTTCCCGCACGGCGATGATGGTCGCGGCGGAGTCGGCGCCCGATCCCCGGGAGATCGCACGGAACCACGTCTCGCACCGGGAGCGGGCCTCCGCGAGCAGGTCCTCCGACCAGGAGCGGTCCGTCCGGTAATGGCCGGCGGCCAGGGCGAGTCGGATGACGGCCGGGTCCACCCCCTGTTCGCGGAGTGTCTTGACCCGGACGAGGTTGCCCAACGACTTGCTCATCTTGACCCCGTCGAGGCCGATCATCGCCGCGTGCACGTAGAAGCGCGCGAACGGGGAACGACCGGTCGCGGCCTCCGCGTGGGCGGCGGAGAACTCGTGGTGTGGGAACGCGAGGTCGCTGCCCCCACCCTGGATGTCGAACTCCATACCCAGGCGGTTCCGGGCGATCGCCGAACACTCGATGTGCCATCCGGGTCTGCCCGCCCCCCAGGGCGAGGGCCAGGACGGCTCCCCCGGTCGCCGCACCCGCCACAGCAGTGCGTCCAGCGGGTGCTCCTTGCCGGGCCGGTCCGGGTCCCCGCCGCGCTCGGCGAACGCGGCGGCCATCTCCTGGGCGTCGTACCCCGACTCGTACCCGAAGGCCGGGGTGGCCCGGTGTCGGTAGTAGACATCGGGGTACCCGTCGACCCCGGGATCGATCCGGTAGGCGTGGCCGCGGTCGACGAGCTCGGCGACCATCTCCACGACCTCGTCGATGGTCTCGGTGGCGGCCACGTAGTCGCGGGGTGGGAGCACGCGGAGCGCCTCCATGTCGGAGCGGAACAGATCGGTCTCACGGTCCCCGAGTTCCCTCCAGTCCACGCCGTCTCGCTCCGCCCTCTCGAACAGCGGGTCGTCGACGTCCGTGGTGTTCTGGACGTAGTGGACCTCGTGTCCGGCGTCCAGCAGGAGCCGGTACACCAGATCGAACGTCAGGTAGGTCGCCGCGTGACCGAGGTGGGTGGTGTCGTAGGGGGTGATGCCGCAGACGTACATCCCGGCGACTGGCCCGGCGGACACCTCCCGGACCTGTCCGCTCGCCGTGTCGTACAACTTCAGGGGGGCACCGTCGCCGGGGACGGCGTGGACGGCAGGCGGGGGCCACGAGTGCATGCGGGCGAGTCTAGATACCGGGCGGGTTCAGAAGAGCGGCCAGGGTAACGGGTAGCCCGCTCCCGGTACGGGGAACACCTCGCCGTCGAGCAGTGCGGTGACCCGAGCGCCCAGTGCGCGTACCTCGGCGGGTGAGAGCAGGTCACGCAGGCTTTCCGCGAGGAGGGCGTCCCCGGACAGCCCGTCGCGCACCCTGCCCAGTCCCTCGAGATCCCCCGGGGGCAGCGGCTGGCCGGCCCACCCCCACAGGACGGTGCGCAGCTTCGGCTCGGTGTGGAACGACAGGCCGTGATCGATCGCCCAGATCAGGCCGGAGGTGTCGACGAGGACGTGTCCGCCCTTGCGGTCGGCGTTGTTGACGACGTGGTCGAACAACGCGATACGACGGAGTCGATCGTCGAGGGCGTGCGCCACCACCACGTCCTCCCCGCGGGATCCCTCACCCCGGAGCACCGCCACCCGGCCGGGGGGAAGGGCGCCCACCGGGTGGACGTCCACCGGGTCGTGGCCGGGCGCCTCACCCCGGTCGAGCTCGTCGATCCATCGTTGCGCCATCCCCGGGCCGCCGGGGCCGTGTGCTCCCACCGTCTCGGGCACCAGGTCCCACCCCAGGGCCACGGACACCGCGTACGCCGCGATCTCCCGGGCCGCCAGGCTGCCGTCGGGGAAGTCCATGAGCGGCCGCTCCCCCGCCGACGGTTTGTACACCCAGTGCCCGCCCTCGGCGTCCACGCAGCGGTACACCGCGTTGCTTCCCGAGGGGATCCGGTGCAGAACGGTGAGTTCGGGGCCCGGCGGGCGGGCGGTCACGGGTCGACGAGGTCGGCGAGCGCGTCACCGGAGCGCGGGAGGTACCCGTTGAGGCGGATGCACAGGTGCCCCGTGGTGTCGATCGGCTCGCCGCACAGCGGGCACGGAGCGCGCCCGGCGGAGACGACCTTCTCGCTGCGCAGGACGAACTGCCGTGCACGCTGCGGGGTCAGGAACACGCGGAGCGCGTCCGGGGCGTCCTCCGCGTCCGAGAGGACCACCGACTCGTCGGTGGCGGTGGGGTCCGCCGCCAGCAGCTCCACGACGATCTGGCTCTTCTCGCCGTCCCACCCCAGGCCCATCGTGCCCACCTGGAACTCCGCGTCGACGGGCATCTCCAGCGGCGCCAGGTCGTCCACGACGCCGGCGGCCGGGGGGACGGGGACATCGGACTTCGCGGCGATCTCGTCGAGGAGATCCCCCATCCGCTCCGAGAGGATCTGGGCCTGTTGCTTCTCGCACCGGACGGAGACGGTTCGCCCGCCGCCCGTGGCCTGGACGAAGAACACGCGCTCGCCGGGTTGGCCGACCGTGCCCACCACGAACCGGGCCGGGTCGCGGAACTCGTGGACTTCCCTGCTCATGCCGGTCGTCTCCCTCGTGTGCTGCCGTGTGGTGCCGGGTGGTCCCGGGTGGAGGTGCGGTTCATGAGGGTACGTTCCCGCCGGGCACCGCGTCCGAGCTGGCGTCTCCGGCGGTGGCGTTGCCCATGTGTCCGGCGGGCTCCCCGCGGAGACTGGCGAGGTCTCCACCGGTGTCGTTGACCCGGAGGACGAACGGCCGGTGGGGGGTGTAGCGGACCACCGACACCGATCCCGGCTCCACCACGATGCGCTGGAAGTGGTCGAGATGCATCCCGTACGCGTCGGCGATCACCGACTTGATCACGTCTCCGTGGCTACACGCCACCCACAGCACGTCACGGCCCGCGTCCTCGGCCAGGCGGCGGTCGTGCTCCCGGACGGCCGAGACGGCGCGGGTGGCCATCTCGGCGAGGGACTCACCCCCGGGGAAGACGGCCGAGGAGGGGTGCTGCTGCACCACCGACCACATGTGTTCGGACGCGAGCTCGGTCAGGGTCCGTCCGGTCCAGGTGCCGTAGTCGACCTCGACCAGGCCCTCCTCGACCACCGGTTTCACCCCGAACGCGGCGGCCAACGGCTCGACCGTCTCCCGGCAGCGCATGAGCGGCGACCGGACGACCGCCTCGACCGGGAGACCGTCGAGACGTCGGCAGAGGTCCTGTGCCTGCGCCCGGCCCGTCTCGTCGAGCGCGACCCCGGACGTGCGGCCGGCCAGGGTGAGCGCGGTGTTGGCGGTCGAGCGGCCGTGGCGCAGGAGGATGACGGTCATGACGGCAGGTTACCGACGCCGCGCCACTTCGGTGGTGAGGTCAGGTCGCGGGGATCGCGCCGGTGGACAGCAGCGCGATGACGGCCAGGCCGAGGATGATGCGGTACCCGGCGAACCAGGCCAGCGAGTGGTTCTGCACGAAGCGCAGGAGCCACGCGATGGCGGCGTAGCCCAGCACGAACGCGATCACCGATCCCACGATCAGCTGGATCCCGGTGGCGGACTGCCCCACGGACGGCTCGAACGCGTCGGGGAGGCTGAACAACCCGGAGGCCAGGACCGCCGGGATCGCCAGCAGGAAGGAGAACCGTGCGGCGGCCTCGCGGGACATGTTGAGGAACAGCCCGGCCGAGATGGTGCCGCCCGAACGGCTGACACCGGGGATCAGCGCCAGGCACTGGGCCAGTCCCATGACCACCGCGTCCTTCATCGTCAAGCCCTCGAGCGACTGGCCGTCGACGGGGCGGTCCTGCTTGGAGACCTTCTCCGCGATGAGGAACACGAACGAGAACGCGATCAGCACGATCGCCGTGATCCACAGGTTCCGGGCGGCGTCCCGGATGAGGTCCTTGCCGAAGAAACCGATCACGGCGATGGGGACCGAGCCGATGATCACGTACCAGCCGAGCCGGTAGTCCGGGTCGTCGCGGCGCCGGCGGTCGAACACCCCCCGGAACCACGCGACGAGGATCCGCACGATGTCCTTGAAGAAGAACACCAGCACGGCGGCCTCCGTGCCGAGCTGGATGACCGCCGTGAACGAGGCTCCCGCGTCCGCACCGAACAACCAGGTGGAGAAGATGCGGAGGTGCCCGGAGGACGAGACGGGCAGGAACTCCGTGATCCCCTGGATCACGGAGAGCACGATCACCTGGAGCCAGGACATGCCGTCCGCAGCGGGGGCGGCCAGGACCGTCGGGTTCACGGGCGCTGCTTTCTGTCGGGGAACGTCGGCACGGGCGCGGGTGTCTCACCGCACCGCCGTGAGGGTAGTCGTCCGGACCTGGACGGCGACTGAGGACCCGCGTGGGGGACACTGTGGAGAAGTCGAAAGGAACACCGTGCCCCTTCGTGTCCACCGCCGCTCCGCTGTGACCGCCGCTCTGCTCTCCCTCGCCGTCGGGCTCGCCGGCTGCGCGTCGACCACCAGCCAACTGGAGGACTACACCGGGATCGAGCAGGGTAACGCCCGACCCGCCGCGTCGCCCCAGGTCTCCGATCCCGAGGGCGGTGAGGTCGTCCCGGTCCCGGGTTCCGTGTCCTCGCTGGTCGCCGTGGGTGACACGGTGGTGGCGCAGGTCGACGGCCCGCCGACTCTGGAGATCGCCCGCGTGGACGGGACCCGATGGATCCCGGAGACGACCGTCGAGCTGCCCGCGGATGCGGGAACCGCCACTGCCGGGGTCGACGGGACGGTTCTTGTCCCCTTCGGCGACGGCGTCGTCGTGGTCACGGCGGCAGGTGACGCACGCGAGATCTCGGGACTCGGACCGGTCACCGCGGCGGCCGTGACCACCGACGGTCGCCTGCTCACGGGCGCCCCCGGCGGCGACGTGGTCGTCCGGGACGCCGACGGGACGGAACAGCATCGCCTCGCAGGCCTGACATCGGTCGATCGGATCAGTGTGGCCCGGGACGGTTCGGTCACGGCGTTCAGCCGACCGGACACCGTCATCGCCAGCATCGACCTGGACGAGGACGGCGCGGGACCGCTCCTGCGCGCCGGGAAGGGCGCCGGGAGACTCGACGAGTACGGCGAGGGCACGGTCGTCGCCAGCGACACCGTGGGTGACACGCTCCTCGTCTACTCGACCTCCCCGATCCGGCTCCACCAGCAGTTCCCGGTCGCAGCGGCCCCCTGGGCGGTCGCCGGGGACCCCACCCGGGACGTCGTCTGGGTCACCTCCACCGGAACCAACACCGTCCAGGCGTACGATCTCGGCGACGGCACAGGGGTCCGGCGTGCCGAGATCGCGACGGTACGTCAGCCGGACTCGCTGGTGGTCACGGCCTCCGGGACCGTGGTCGTCGGTTCCTCCGACGGTGCCGGCCTCCACCTGATGCGCCCATCACTGCCCGTGCCGTCGAGCTGATCGAAGGACCACCCACGTCCCATCGAGGAGGACCGTGTACTCGCTGATGAAGAGTGTGCTGTTCCGCTTTCCGGCGGAGCGGATCCACCACCTGGTATTCGGCTTTCTCAAGCTGCTGACCCTGGTGCCGCCACTGGGCTCCCTGGTGCGCCGGTTCCTCGGCGTCCGGGATCCGGTGCTGGCCCAGGATGTCCTGGGACGTCGCTTTCCGGGGCCGCTCGGCCTCGCGGCCGGTTTCGACAAGAACGCGGCCGCCGTCGACTCGTGGGGGGCGATCGGCTTCGGTTTCAGTGAGGTCGGCACGGTCACCGCCTCACCCCAGCCCGGCAACCCGCCACCTCGTCTGTTCCGGCTGCCGGAGGACCGGGCCATCCTCAACCGCATGGGGTTCAACAACCACGGCGCGGGCAACGCGGCCAACAACCTGCGTCGTCGGCGCAGCAGCGACCCGGTGGGGATCAACATCGGCAAGACCAAGGTGGTGCCCGCGGAGGACGCCGTTCGCGACTACGTGGCCTCGGCCAGCATGCTCACCGGGCTGGCCGACTACATGGTGGTCAACGTCAGCTCCCCCAACACCCCCGGCCTGAGGGACCTGCAGGCGGTCGAATCGCTGCGTCCCATCCTCACGGCGGTCCGTGACGTGGCGACGATCCCGGTGTTGGTCAAAATCGCCCCGGACCTGGACGACGCGGACATCGACGCGGTCACCGATCTCGTCGTGCAGCTCGGCCTCGCCGGCATCGTGGCCACCAACACCACCATCTCGCGCGACGGGCTCACGACCCCGGCGAGCACGGTGGCGGCGATGGGCGCGGGCGGGATCTCGGGGGCACCCGTCGCGGACCGGTCCCGCCAGGTGCTCGCCCGGATCCACGAGCGGGCCGGCGATCGGATCGTCATCATCTCGGTCGGCGGCGTCGAGACCCCGGAGGACGTGTGGGACCGCATCACCCACGGTGCTCATCTTGTCCAGACCTACACCGGCTTCGTGTTCACCGGCCCCGGTCTCATCCGTGGGACCAACAAGCTCGTCGCCCGACGGCTCCGGCAGGGCGGGTTCGCCTCCCTGGCGGAGGCCGTCGGTTCCGCGGTCAGCTGACTCTCACTGCTCGAAGAGCGCCGTGGTGGTCCCGCGGGCCAGGCCCTGCCCGAAGAGGTTGAACCCCACGAAGGCGCAGGAGGCGTCCTCTCCGAGTTGGATCTCGTCGCCGACGGCGTGAACGGCGAGGATGTACCGGTGCGGACCGTGGCCCTCCGGTGGGGCCGCACCCACGAACCCCCTGAACCCGGCGTCGTTGCGGACCACGACGGCCCCCTCCGGGAGGCCCGAGGTGTCGTCGCCGGTGCACGCCCCCTCCGGTAGCGAGGTCACGTCGGCCGGGATGTTGGCCACCGACCAGTGCCAGAACCCCGAGGCGGTCGGCGCGTCGGGGTCGAACACGGTCACCACATAGGTCCGGGTCCCCTCCGGTCCGGCACTCCAGCTCACCTGTGGGGACTTGTCCTCGCCGCCTTCGACGCCCATCTTCCCGCCGAGCTGCGCGGACGACAGGGTGGAGGCCTCGGCGAAGGACTCGCTCGTCACCTCGAGCGCGGGGAGATCCGGAAGGGCGTCATAGGGGTTCGGCACGCGGAAGTCGGTCATCGTCATCCTCCTGGGTCGGACGGTGTGGGGAGGCATCCCCCAGCCGGTCACGTCCTTGTCTACCAGCGATGACCGGCAGGCGCCGTGTGTGAGCGGGGTCCGATTTGTCCCACGGTTCGCGCATCGGCTAGTGTCATTCCTCGCACGACCAAGCCGGGAACGAACCGGTGCAGGTCATCAGTGTGCGAGCGCGAGTGGCGGAATGGCAGACGCGCT
>NZ_JAALEF010000196.1:0-4373 GCF_014145245.1 Dietzia sp. B44
CGGCGGTGGCGAGCGGCTGAGCTGGCTCGAGGGCTTCGTCTCCCAGCACGTGTCCGAACTGGAGGACCGCTCTGGTGGCGAGACGCTGATCCTGGACGCCAACGGTCGGGTGGAGCACCACGTGGTGCTCTCCGACGTCGACGGGACGCTCGTCATGGACACCGAGCCCGGCCGGGGCGCGGCCCTGCTCACGTTCCTGACCCGTATGGTCTTCTGGGCAGACGCCACTCCGGAGGCCGCCGACCTCGTCGTCGTCACCCTCGCCGGCACCGGGCTCCCCGGTGCCCTCACCGCTCCGGACGGGACCATGGTGGAGCTCCCCGTCGGCGACTACGCGAGCGTCCCTCTGCCGGGGGGCGGGATCGCACGTCGGATGCCGTGGCCGTTGGCGGGCTCGGTCGATCTCCTCGTCCCCCGGGCCGGGCTGACCGGATGGTTCGACGCGGCGGTCCGGGCCGGCGCGCGTCCGGCGGGCTCGTGGGCGTTCGAGGCCCTCCGCGCGGTGGAGACGGACCCGCTCCGGGCGCGACTCGGCGTGGACACCGACGAGAAGACCATCCCCCACGAGATCCCCACGTGGATCGGCGAGGTGGCGCAGCGCGGCGCGGTCCACCTGGACAAGGGGTGCTACCGGGGCCAGGAGACGGTCTCCCGCGTCCACAACCTCGGCAAGTCCCCCCGGGTCCTCGTGCGTCTGCACCTGGACGGCTCCGGCGGCGACCAGTCGCTCTCCCCCGGCGCCGAGGTCCTCGCCGGTGGCCGCACCGTGGGGCGCGTGGGGACCGTCGTCCAGCACCACGAGTACGGCCCGGTGGCGCTCGCCCTGCTCAAGCGGTCGGTGCCGTCCGACACCGTTCTCGAGGTGGACGGGGTCTCCGCCGCCATCGATCCCGACTCCGTCCCGCACGACTCCGGCCCGCAGGCCGGACGTGAGGCGATCCGCAGGCTGCGCGGCCAGGCGTAGGAGCCCGAGGTGGCCCCCACGACACCCGGGCGGACATTCCGCGCCGGGCACGCTATCCTGTGGACAGGCAGATACTCACATTGATGGGCACCCCCGAGGTGGCCCAGCACCGTTTCCGAGGGGGTCAGGTCAATGGGCCGAGGCCGCGCGAAGGCGAAGCAGACCAAGGTCGCTCGCGAACTCAAGTACAACACTCCGCAGACGGACCTAGAACGTCTCCAGGCGGAGTTGGCCGGTGGTGGCGCGCCCACCACACGCCTCAGCACCGATCGGCCCGGTGCCGAGGAGGACGACGACCCGTACGGGTCGTGGTCCGACGGCGACAGCAGGTTCTGACCGCACTCCCCGACCGCCGCCTACACGTGGGCCGGGCATCCAGCGAGGATGCCCGGCCCACGTTCGTGTGGCGGGGTGCGCCGCCCGGCTAGAAGCGGGCGTGTGATCCCTCGAGGACGACGCGCGGTCCGTCCGCGGCGACCTCCCCGGCCTTGTCCACGTGTCCGATCACCCAGTTGTCCACGTGCCGGGCGGTGAGCACCGCCTGCGCGCGGTCCACGTCCTCGGCCGGGAGCACGGCGATCATCCCGACCCCCATGTTGAACGTCCGCTCCATCTCGGCCTGCTCGACACGGCCGTGGTGGGCGATCGTGCCGAACACGGCGGGCACGGGCCAGCGGCCACGGTCGAGACGCGCGACCAGTCCGCGCGGCATGACCCGCGCGAGATTCTCCGCCAGGCCTCCACCGGTGACGTGGCTGAACACCCGGACGTCGGTCTCGGCGATGAGGCTCAGGCAGTCCAGGGCGTAGATGCGGGTGGGCTCGAGGAGTTCCTCACCCAGGGTGCGACCGAACTCCTCCACGTGCCCCTCCAGCGGGAGGCGGGCGAGTTCCAGCAGTACGTGCCGGGCCAGCGAGTACCCGTTGGAATGCAGGCCCGAGGACGCCATCCCCACGATCACGTCGCCGGGGCGGACGTTCTCCGCCTTGAGGACCTCGTCGGCCTCGACGATCCCGACCCCGGTGCCCGAGATGTCGTACTCGCCGGGGGCCATCAGTCCCGGGTGCTCGGCGGTCTCGCCGCCCAGCAGTGCGCAGCCGGCCCGGACGCAGCCCTCGGCGATCCCCTCGACGATGTCGGCCACGTGTTCCGGCACGACCTTGCCGATCGCGATGTAGTCCTGGAGGAACAGCGGCTCGGCCCCGCACACCACCAGGTCGTCCACCACCATGGCCACGAGGTCGATGCCCACCGTGTTGTGGACGTCCATGGCCTGCGCCACCGCGATCTTGGTCCCGACGCCGTCCGTCGACGAGGCCAGGAGCGGTTGACGGTAGGAGTTCTTCAGGGAGAACAGCCCGGCGAAGCCCCCGAGGCCACCCATCACCTCCGGCCGGGTCGCGCGCTTGGCGTGGGGCGCGAACAGCTCGACGGCGCGCTCGCCGGCGTCGATGTCGACTCCGGCGGCGGCGTACGAGGCGCCGCTCGCGGGGTGGGGGTTCTCGGTCATCTTCGGTTCTCCTCATCGGCGCCCGTGGTCGGGCGCCCGGTCAGGGTCGGCGGACGGCGTCCGCGTTGTCGTGCAGGACCAGGTGCCGATCGGGTATCTCACCGTCGACCTGGGCGGCCAGTGCCAGGACGGCCGCGCTCATCGGCGAGTCGTCCGGGAGCGGGATGGGGTAGTGGCCGTCGAAGCACGCGGCGCACAACTCGTCCCGCGGCTGCCCGGTGGCCGAGATCATCCCGTCCACCGAGATGTACCCGAGGGTGTCCGCCCCGATCGCCCTGCGGACGCCCTCGAGCATCCCGTCGGTGGCGTCGACCCCGTTGGCGATCAGTTCGGCGGGGCTGGCGAAGTCGATGCCGTAGAAGCACGGCCAGCGGACCGGCGGGGAGGCGATACGGACGTGGACCTCGAGGGCGCCGGCCTCCCGCAGCATCCGGATCAGGGCCCGTTGGGTGTTGCCGCGGACGATCGAGTCGTCCACCACCACCAGCTTCTTCCCCTGGATGACCTCGCGCAGCGGGTTGAGCTTGAGCCGGATGCCGAGCTGCCGGATCGTCTGGCTGGGCTGGATGAACGTACGGCCGACGTAGGCGTTCTTGGTCAACCCCTGGGCGAAGGGGATCCCGGACCCCTGGGCGTAGCCCACGGCGGCCGGTGTCCCCGATTCCGGCACCGGGATCACCAGGTCGCCCTCCACGGGGTGCTCGACCGCCAGTTTGCGGCCGATCTCCACGCGGGCGGAGTTGACCAGCCGCTGGTTGATCACCGAGTCGGGACGCGCCAGGTACACGTACTCGAAGACGCACGCCTTGGGGGTGGGCTCGGAGAGCTTGCGCGACCGGACGCCGTCGGCGTCGATGGCGATCAGCTCACCGGGCTCGATGTCGCGGACGAACGACGCCCCGACGATGTCCAGGGCCGACGTCTCGGACGAGACCACCCAGCCCCTCTCGAGCCGTCCGAGCGCGAGCGGGCGCACCCCGTGCGGATCCCTGGCGGCGTACAGCGTGTTCTCGTCGGAGAACGTCAGGCAGTAGGCGCCGCGCAGGCGCGGCAGCAGGCGGGCCGCCGCCTCCTCGAGGCCCCCGTCACCCGCCTCGTGGGCGAGGAGGGTGGAGACGATGTCCGAGTCCGAGTGGGTGCTGTTCTCGGTGTAACCCCGGATGCCGATCGTGGTGGCGTAGCGCTTGAGTTCCTGCGTGTTGACCAGGTTGCCGTTGTGCCCCAGCACCACGGACCCCCCGCCGGTGGTGGGCCTGAACATGGGCTGCGCGTTGTCCCAGGACGCGGCGCCGGTCGTGGAGTACCGGCAGTGGCCGATCGCCACGTGTCCGCTCATCGACTCGAGGGTCTTCTCGTCGAAGACCTGGCTCACCAGTCCGAGATCCTTGTAGACGAGCACCTGCTCGCCGTCCGCGACGGCGATGCCGGCGGCCTCCTGGCCGCGGTGCTGCAGCGCGTACAGGCCGTAGTAGGTGAGCTTGGCGACGTCCTCGCCGGGAGCCCAGACACCGAAGACGCCGCACTCCTCGACCGGACCGATGCGCTCGGTGTCGATCGGCAGGCCGGTCGGGCCGGGAACGGACGGGTCGGGCAGACCCAGACCGACGGCGGCGCGGCCACTGGTGCGGCGGAGTGATCCGGACGGGGCCGGACGTGACGACGTGCTCTCCACCTGGTGGTGCTCCCTCATGTTTCGGGGCGGTCCGCCCGGACGGACCCCGGCGGTGCTGTTCGAGTGTACGTTCCCCGACCCCCGTGACCCCAGTCCCGTGTCCCCGTCCCGCGGGTGGGGCCCCTTCTCATGCGCAGGTCGTCCGGACCCGCCCGGGTCGCCGAACGCTCAGCCGGGACGCACCACCGGCAGCCCCGCCGCGACCTCGTCGGCCCGGGTCCCCGACG
>NZ_JAALEF010000197.1:0-3233 GCF_014145245.1 Dietzia sp. B44
CTCGCCGAAGCGCCGCCGGTCGTCGTCGCGGAGCCGCGTCAGCGACCGGCACGGCGACGCGCGACCAGGTCCACGACCGCCCCTGACGCCGGCGATCGTTAGAGGTGTCGGGCCCGGTGGCGCGGTCGGTTTGACCTGCTGTGCCGCCGGGCCGTAACCTTGACAAGTCGCTCGTGGCGGCGCTATGTCGTCGCGCGAGAAGTCGCGGGCCGGGCCGTGAAGGCCGCGGGACCGGCGATCCCGGTCGACGAGAGTCGGCCGGTCAGAGAGAACACCGCACAGTAGTTGTGGACGTCCCAGTGGCGGCCACACACCCGAGAAGCAAGGGGAAGCCCTCGATGTACGCGATCGTCAAGACCGGCGGCAAGCAGTACAAGGTCGCCGAAGGTGACCATGTCAAGGTCGAGAAGATCGAGGGTGAGGCCGGTACCTCCGTGTCCCTGTCCCCGATCCTCGTGGTCGACGGTTCGACCGTCACCTCCGCTGCCGACGCCCTGGCCAAGGTCTCCGTCTCCGGCGAGATCGTCGAGCAGACCAAGGGCCCGAAGATCCGGATCCACAAGTTCAAGAACAAGACCGGGTACCACAAGCGTCAGGGCCACCGTCAGAAGCTGACGGTGCTCAAGATCACCGGTATCAAGTAATCCACCACGGCCGCCAAGGCCACCAGCTCAGCGCCCTCGGGCGTCTTCCCTGAAGGAGGGGTTCGGACATGGCAAGTAAGAAGGGCGCATCCAGCACCCGTAACGGTCGTGACTCCAACGCGCAGCGTCTCGGCGTCAAGCGTTTCGGCGGCCAGGAAGTCAACGCCGGCGAGATCCTGATCCGCCAGCGTGGCACCAAGTTCCACCCGGGCGTGGGCGTCGGCCGTGGCGGCGACGACACGCTGTTCGCGCTGGCCGCCGGTGCGGTCGAGTTCGGGACCAAGCGCGGCCGCAAGACCGTCAACATCGTGCCGGTCGGCGTCGAGGCCTGACCCGGCGACACTGACGCGATTCGCCCTCGGGGGCCGGGCGGGGTCTGATGACCCCACGCCCGGTCCCCGAGAGCATTTGCGCCACATCCGTTAGTCCCACCACCAGCAGGAGGAGTCCGCTTATGTCGAGATTCGTCGACCGCGTAGTGCTCCACCTCGCGGCGGGGGACGGTGGCCGCGGGTGCACGTCCGTGCACCGGGAGAAGTTCAAGCCGCTCGGCGGCCCCGACGGGGGCAACGGCGGGAGCGGCGGGGACGTGGTGCTGGTGGTGGACCCCCAGGTCCACACGCTGCTCGACTTCCACTTCCGGCCCCACGCGCGCGCCGGTAAGGGTGAGCCCGGGATGGGCGCCAACCGGAACGGCGCCCAGGGTGATGACCTCGTCCTGGCGGTGCCGCCCGGGACCGTCGTGCTGGACCAGAACGGTGAGATGCTGGCCGATCTGGTCGGTGCCGGGACCCGCTTCGTGGCGGCCGAGGGCGGCAAGGGTGGGCTCGGTAACGCCGCGCTCGCCTCCAGGGCCCGCAAGGCCCCCGGGTTCGCCCTGCTCGGTGAGCCCGGCGAGGTCCGCGACCTCACCCTCGAGCTCAAGTCCATGGCCGACGTCGGACTGGTCGGGTTCCCCTCTGCCGGCAAGTCCTCTCTCGTGTCGGTGCTCTCCGCGGCCAAGCCCAAGATCGCCGACTACCCGTTCACCACCCTGGCCCCCAACCTCGGGGTGGTCTCGGTGGGCGACGACACGTTCACCATCGCGGACGTGCCCGGGCTCATCCCGGGTGCCAGCGAGGGTCGGGGCCTGGGCCTGGACTTCCTGCGCCACATCGAGCGCACGGCCGTCCTCGCACACGTCGTGGACTGCGCGAGTCTCGAGTCCGACCGCGACCCCATCTCGGACGTCGACGCGCTCGAGGCGGAGCTCGCCGCCTACCAGCCGGAACTCGCCGACGCCGGTCTGGGGGAGCTGGCGGACCGGCCGAGGGTCGTGGTGCTCAACAAGATCGACGTGCCGGACGCCGCCGACATGGCCGAGATGGTCACCGCCCACTTCGAGGCCAAGGGCTGGCCGGTGTATGCCATCTCCGCGGTCGCGCACAAGGGCCTGGACGAACTGAGGTACGGGCTCTACGAGCTCATCAAGGCCCACCGCAAGGCCAACCCGCCGGCGGCGCCCGAGCGGATCGTGTTGCGGCCGAGGGCCGTCGACGTGGCCGAGTTCACCGTCCGGAAGGACCCGAACGAGGCCGGCGCCTACGTGGTCTCGGGATCCAAGCCCGAGCGCTGGATCCGCCAGACAGACTTCGCCAACGACGAGGCCGTCGGCTTCCTCGCCGACCGCCTGGCCCGGCTCGGGGTCGAGGACGCGCTCATCAAGGCCGGCGCGCAGGCGGGCTGCACGGTCACCGTCGGCGACGTCTCCTTCGACTGGGAGCCGCAGACCCCGGCCGGTGTGGACCTCATGCGTACGGGCCGAGGCACCGACATCCGGTTGGAGTCCGACGAGCGTGTGGGCGCCCACGAGCGCAAGTACCGCAAGCGGGTGCGCCGCGGGCTGATCGACCCCGATGAGGAGATCCTGGAGTGACCGGCGAACCGGAGCTGCGGCGCCGGATCGGCACGGCCCGCCGGGTGGTGGTCAAGATCGGCTCGTCGGCCATCACGAGCTTCGGTGGCGGGATCCGCCGGCCGCAGCTCGACGCCCTGGCCGACATCTGCCAGGCGCGCATGGCCGCGGGGTCGGACGTCTTCGTGGTCTCCTCCGGCGCGATCGGCGCGGGGATGTCCCCACTGGGGATGACCACCCGCCCCGCCACCCTGTCCGCCAAGCAGGCGGCCGCCAGTGTGGGGCAGCTCGAACTGGCCCGGGCGTGGGGCGACTCGTTCTCCAGGTACGACCGCGTGGTGGGCCAGGTCCTGCTGACGGCGGGGGACATCGGGCGCCGGGAGAGCGCGGCCAACGCGCAGCGCACCCTGGACCGACTCCGCACGCTCGGCGCGGTGCCGGTGGTCAACGAGAACGACACGGTGGCCACCAACGAGATCCGCTTCGGGGACAACGACCGCCTGGCCGCGCTGGTGGCCCACCTCATCAGCGCCGATGCGTTGATCCTGCTCTCGGACGTGGACGCGCTCTACGACTCCGACCCCCGCAAGGGTGACGCCACCGCGGTGACGATGGTGTCGGGCGCGGCCGACCTCGACGGGGTGGTGGCCGGGGCCGGCGGTGCGCTGGGCACCGGCGGGATGGCCTCCAAGCTC
>NZ_JAALEF010000198.1:0-4383 GCF_014145245.1 Dietzia sp. B44
GGTGCGGGTCGGGCCCACCGGCTTCCTCGCCCGGGAGCTGCTGTCGGAGGTCCCCCGAGTCATGGCCGAGCTCTCGTCCTAGCGGCGCGTCCGTCAGAGCACACCGGGCGCACACCGGGCGCGCCCGCGCGACCGGCTGCATCCCGGCGCCGGGACTGGCAGGCTCGGGTCATGAGTTCGACTGACAAGATCCGTTCCGAGAAGATCCGTTCCGCCATCGACGCCGCCACCGACCCCGGGCCCGACGCGCTGGAACGCGCCCGCATGATCGTCGTGGACAAGCTCGGGGAGTGGGACAGTCTGGGGGTGGACGAGATCGTCGAATCGGTCTGCGAGGCCTACGAGGCCCCTTCGGGCGAGCCGCTGAGACTGGGCGACGTGGACCCCTCCGACCCCGATACGGACACCCCCGCGATGCGACACCTGCGGTACGCCCGGGCGGCCCGCACCGCGATCATCGATCTCGAGCGGGAGGGGGCGATCGTCGCGGTGGACGAGCATCCCGGCGACGCCGAGGCGGTCGACCTGACCGACGACCGGACCGGGGACGGCACCGCCGACGACGACCTCCACGACGACGACGAGGTCACCGCCGTCAAGGAGACCACGGGCCCGGCCGGCCGTGAGTCCGGTGCCGACGAGTTGGTCCTCAGCACCGGCCCGCGACCGCGGGGCCGGCGGTTCGCACTGGCCGCTCGCTGAGGGCCCTGCTCAGAGCGAGGTCGTGGTCTCCGGGTGGTCGGTCTCCCGGAGGGACTTCTGCGCGCCACCGGAGAGTGTGGACTCGCCGAGCCTGGCCTCGCGGTAACGGTCGGCCTGCGCCTGGGTGATCGCCTCGCGGGCGCCGTCCTTGGCGTAGCAGACCGGCAGCCACGCGCCCTGGGAGTCCAGGCGTGCCACTATCCGCTGGCGCAGGCGGAACGGCTGGATGGAGTCCGACCAGGCGACCAGCAGGTCCAGATCGGCCCCGCGGGCGTCCGGGAGCGAGTCGGTGGCGCAGAAGTGCTGGACGCTACGCCAGACGGCGAACTGCGCCCCGGTGACGGAGAGCGGGTCCACGGTGGCCGCCCTGGGCGAGCGCGCCGAGCGACTCCGGGCGGGCTTGCCGGGGGCGGGCCGTGGAGGCGGCGGTGAGGTGTTCTCCCCGGACTCCACGCGTCGGCGCGCCTCCGCCATCCGCTGCTGTCGGCGTTCCGCCGGAGTGCTCTTCTCGCTCGTGTCCCAGAAGCCCGTCATGTCATCAAACTTTACGCGGGTTCCGGCGACCCACACCTCACCCGAACGGCCGGGTGCGGTGGACCTCACATATCCAGGCCGAGGTCGAGGACCGCGACCGAGTGGGTGAGCCCGCCGACGGCGAGGAAGTCGACACCACAGCGCGCGTAGTCGGCGGCGACGTCCAGACCGAGGCCGCCACTGGACTCCAACCGGGTACGGGGTGAGATCGCGTTCCGACGCTGCACGGCCATCTGCGTCTGCCAGACGGGGAAGTTGTCCAGCAGGACCAGGTCCACGCCTGCGTCGAGCATCTGGTCGAGCTGCTCCAGGGAGTCCACCTCGACCTCGCAGGGCAGGTCCGGGAACCGCTCGCGCACGGCGGCCAGCGCCGGAACCACCCCACCGGCGGCCACCACGTGGTTGTCCTTGACCAGGACGGCATCCCCGAGGCCGAGTCGGTGGTTGACCCCGCCGCCGCAGCGGACGGCGTACTTCTGCAGCAGGCGCATGCCGGGCATGGTCTTGCGGGTGTCGCGCACGGCGCAGCCGGTGCCACTGAGCTCGTCGGCCCATGCCCGGGTCGCGGTGGCCACCCCCGAGAGATGGCACACGAGGTTGAGCAGTGTCCGCTCGGCGGTGAGCAGCCCGCGCGTCGGTGCGGTGATCTCGGCCACCACGTCGCCGGCCGAGACGCGGTCACCGTCCCCCGCGCTGAGCGTGACCGAGTAGTCGTCGCCGAGCACCTCGGTCAGGACCATCCCGATCAGCGGCAACCCGGCCACCACCCCGTCGGATCGGGTCGCGAGTCGTGCGGTGGCACGGGAGTCCGCGGGCACGGTGGCCAGCGAGGTGGCGTCCGGGCCGTAACGCAGGTCCTCCTCGAGGGCGCGCCTGATCGCGATCAGGGCGTCGGCACGGGTGTCGGGGTCGAAGAGCTCGTCGTCGTCTCCCCCGGATACCGGCGAACCCACGCCCGCGCCGGTCACTCCCCGGATCCCGGGTTGCCGATGGCGATCATCCGCTCGACGGACCCGCGCGCGGCCTCGGCCGTGGCGGGATCGACGTGCACTTCGTCGGCGCCCTCGACGAGCGCGCGCAGCAGCGCGGCCGGGGTGATCATCTTCATGTAGGGGCAGCTGGCCTGGTCGTTGACCGGGAGGAAGTCGATCTCCGGAGCCGCCTTGCGCAGCTGGTGGATCATCCCGATCTCGGTGGCCACCAGGACCTCGCGGGCACCCGAGGAGCGGGCGGCGTCGACCATCCCGCCGGTGGACAGGATCTTGACCTGATCAGCCGGCACGGCACCCTCGGTGGCGAGGTGCAGCGCGCTCGTGGCGCAGCCGCACTCGGGGTGGACGAACAGCTCGGCGCCCGGGTGGGCCTGCGACTTGGCGGTGAGCTGGTCACCGTTGATCGCGGCGTGGACGTGGCACTCGCCCGCCCACACGAGCACGTTGTCGCGGCCGGTCTTGCGCCGGACGTGCGCGCCGAGGAACTGGTCGGGAAGGAACAGCACCTCGCGGTCCGGGTCGATCGACTCGACCACCTCGACCGCGTTGGAGCTGGTGCAGCAGATGTCCGTGAGGGCCTTCACCGCGGCGGTGGTGTTGACGTAGGAGACCACCACGGCATCGGGGTGCTCGGACTTCCACTCCGCCAACTGCTCGGCGGTGATGGAGTCGGCCAGCGAACAGCCCGCCGCCTCGTCGGGGATGAGGACGGTCTTGTCCGGCGAGAGGATCTTGGCGGTCTCCGCCATGAAGTGGACGCCGCAGAAGATGATGGTCGACTGCTCGGCCTCCGCGGCGATGCGCGACAGGGCCAGGGAGTCCCCCACGTGGTGGGCGATGTCCTGGATGGCGGGGACCTCGTAGTTGTGGGCGAGGATCACCGCGTCACGCTCGCCGGCGAGGCGGCGGATCTCGGCGGCCCACTCCGCGTCGGGTTCGACGCCCGTGTACACCGCGCCGTCGTGGCGGATCCTCGTGGCGAGCGGCGAGTCGAGCCGTCCGACGGTGGTGTCGGGCCGTGGCGCGACCGTGGTGCCGTGTCCTGTGGCAGTGCTCATCGCTGCCCCCTCCCGGGTCGGTTCTGTGGGCCGATACGCCACCGGCCCTGTTTTCGACTTACAATCGAAAACATGATGCAGTGTAACACCGGTCACGAAGTGCTCGTCGTGGTGACCCAGGTGCGACCGGCGCCCGGTGCCACCGCGCCCACGCTCCACGTGATGCTCTGGCGGCACTCCCTCGGGCCCGCCGCCGGCCGGTGGGCGCTGCCCGGCGGTGAGGTCCGGGACGACGAGGACCTGCCCGCCTCCGCCACCCGGCAGCTCGCCGAGAAGGTCGACGTGCAATCGCTCAGCCACCTGGAATCCGTGGCGGAGTTCTCCGACCCGGGGCGCATACCCGGCCGACGCGTGTTCGCCTCCGGGTTCCTCGGCGTCCTCCCCAGCGACGCCGACCCGGCCATCCCCGACGACACGGCCTGGTTCCGGGTCGACCAGCTGCCCGACACCGTCTACGACCACGCGGAGATCGTCGCCCGCGCCCGCGCCCGCCTCGCGGCCAAGCTCTCCTACTCGACCCTGGGGTTCGCCCTGGCGCCCGTGGAGTTCACGCTGTCGTATCTCGCGCAGCTCTACGGCGCCGCCCTGGGCCACCCTGTGGATCCGACCAACCTGCAGAGGGTCCTCACCAGGCGGGGCGAGCTCGTGCGGTGCGGGCGCAGCGCGCCACCGGGGCCCTCGGGGGGTCGGCCCGCCGCGCTCTACCGCTTCTCCGAGCGCAGATTGCGGATAACCGACCAGTTCGCGACCCTCCGGCCGCCTGTCGACGCCGTCGCCGAGAACCGCCTGTAGAGCTCAGGCGAGCCAGTCCGGCGCAGCCGACTCCGGCCGCACTCCGTCGACCCCGTCACGCAACTCCGGCGAGTGGCTGAAATGGGCCAACACCGCGACGGTGAAGGCAGCGATCATCGCGCCGAAGACCAGCCATCCGGCCCCGGGCGGGAACCAGTCCCACGACGGCCCCGACGTCCCGTAGATCATGCGGTCGAAGAACAGCGCCCCCGCCGCCGGCGACTGCGCCACCACCGACCCGTACGGGGCGTCCTCCGCGGGC
This sequence comes from Dietzia sp. B44, assembly GCF_014145245.1. NCBI lineage: Bacteria > Bacillati > Actinomycetota > Actinomycetes > Mycobacteriales > Dietziaceae > Dietzia > Dietzia sp. B44. The sequence goes on from NZ_JAALEF010000198.1 coordinate 4,341, forward strand.
GGCGCCAGCAACGCGGCGAGCGGCGAGGCGGCCGCCGCGGCGA
>NZ_JAALEF010000199.1:0-9117 GCF_014145245.1 Dietzia sp. B44
TTACACCACTCTATGGGGCACTACTGCGAGACTCCCACCTACCTTCACCGCCGCCAGGGTTGTTGCACAACCCATAGGTTTCGAGACGTCTCACTCGGCGGGTGCAGCCGGGGGAGCGGCGCCACCCCAGAGGCGCCTCCCGACGAGCTCACTCGATCGCTTCCTACTCGCGCACTGTGTGCGCTTTCTGGTGCCGGTAGAGCGTCGCGCGGCTCCAGCCGACGAGGCGAGCAGCTTCTTCCGCCGTCCTGCCCCGCTTGCGCGCGTCGGCGACGACTTGGAGCTTCTCTGCAACCTCGACAGGATCGGAGAGGGGCCGGCCGAACTTCGTGCCGTTCTGGCGGGCCGCGGCGATGCCAGCATTCACACGCTCGACGATGAGCTCACGCTCGTACTCGGCAAGAGTGGCGAGCATGTTCAACATGAGACGGCCCGTTGACGTCGCGGGGTCGATGCCGTCAGAGATGGAGCGCACGTTGACGCCTCGCTCCCGCAGCAGGTTGACAGTGTTGAGGACGTCAATGAGGGATCGCCCCAAACGATCAACGCGCCACACGACAACGGTGTCGCCGGACTCTGCATGCTCAAGCAGTCGCTTCATGCCCGGGCGCTCGATCGCGGTCCGGCTCCCGGAGGTCACGTCAGCGAAGACGTCGCGCTTCTGTACGCCGACGTCGACGAGCGCGTCGAGCTGGAGCTGCGCATCCTGAGACGCGGTGCTGACGCGGGTATAGCCAAGGAGTCTCACTTTTACAGTTTGCCTCAGAAACCCCGCCGCTCGAGCAGGCTGAGACGATTCATGATGAGGCAAGTTTTCGAGACAAGCCGGGCCTCCGTTTTCCGGGGGAGTGGTCGGACCACGAGCAAGCCGCCGCGGTGTCTCGGAAACCTAATGATTGTCAACGCATGTCGATGTCCGTCATGCCTTGGATCCCGGACATTCGGGGGTGTGGTGCAGGAAAGCTGGGGAGGCGAGAAGCACCCGGGAAGCGGCGGTTGACGCGTCGCACTGGATGAAATTTCCATCACAGTTTTGGCGTGGAGTGTTCATCCACGGTTTGGTCGGACGCCACCGATGCGACATCTGGTCCTCCTAATTTGGGCGACGTGACCAGAACCGATCTTTCATCCTCACGCCTTTGGCGCGGCGACGGACAACCTCTGCTCGAGCAGATCCGCCTTGCAAGTGCATCGTTCTCCGAATCGGAGAAGCGAGTTGCGCGCTCGATCCACGCCGATCCGCGTGTCGTCATGACGAGCTCCGTGACGGAGTTCGCCCAGATATCTGGAACGTCGGTCGGGTCAGTTGTGCGGTTCTGCCAGAGGTTCGGTCTGCATGGCTTCCAAGAGTTCAAGCTCCTACTCTCGCGCGAAACCCCGCCCGATAGCCCGGGCCCGACCGATGCAGAGGATCCACTCATGAGCACTGTGCGGGGGACTCTGCGTGAAAGCGCGGACGCACTGGAAGCAACCGCCACTCACATCGACCTCAGCGACGTGACGACCATCGTCGACGCCCTAGCATCGGCCCGACGCATTCGGTTCGTAGCAGTGGGCACGTCCGCTCCGCTTGCCTCAGACGCAGCCTATCGACTTACGGCCCTCGGACTCGACGCGACGTTCACCCCCGACTTCATCGCCCAACACGTCGCCGTCCAGGGCCTTGATGAGCGCGACGTCTGCTTTGTCATCAGCCACACGGGATCGACGAAAACGACGCTCGAGGCGGCGCGCACCGCTGCCAATTCAGGAGCGAAAGTCATCGGCATCACGAGCTTCCTCACATCCCCGCTCACAGAGATCGCACACGCGCTGATCGTCGCGGGGAGCTCGGAGACGCGGCATCGAGTGGAGGCGATGACCAGCAGAATCGTGCATCTCTCACTTCTCGATGCCATCTACAGCGTGCTCACGATCCGAGTCAGCGGCGCGACGGAACGGCGTGACGAGGCCGAAAAACTCGTCAACTCCCACCGGATCTGATCCGGCTCGAGCCCCATAGACAGAGAGCGAAGATCGTGAACGGACAGGTCACCGACACCGACGGCAACCCGCTGGCGGACATCCGGGTAAGCGACGGGAACACCGTCGTGCATACTGCGGCCGACGGGAGGTTCCAGCTGGAGACGGACGCGCGTTTCGTGTTTGTGGTGCGTCCGGTGGGTTGGCGATGCAACCAATGGTACTTCGACGGTCGCGAATCCGAGGTGACCTTCACCCTGCAGGCGTCCCCAGTAACGCTTCCGCTTCGCTTCGCTCATCTCACGGACACGCACATCGGTGATGGCGGCAACTATCCGCAGCCCGCGGAACTTGGCACGGGTGAACGTTTGTCTACATTGCTGACCAAGATCGTCGAAGACCAACCGGACCTGCATTCCGCGATCATCACCGGTGACCTGACCGACCACGGCCTCCGCGAGCAATACCGCGAGTTCCGCGAAGCAATTTTCGACACACCAATCCCCGTGCATGTAATTCCCGGCAACCACGATCACATGACGGAACAGACGAGCGATGTCGTCAGCCGCAACGGCTACGCGATCCACTCCGGAGAACCGCGCCACTACGAAGCATTTCTCGGCCCGCGGTGGTATTCGTACGATCTTCCCGCACTGCACGTCGTCGCCATCGACTGGTTCACGCACGAGCTCGGCCGGGATCACGAACAGCAGAATGCCTGGCTGAGGGCCGACCTCGAAGCACTCGACGAGGACATTCCCTGGATCCTACTGTCGCATGATCAGCCAGGCTCCTCGATTCTCTCTGGGCTCCCGAGGCCCCCCATCGCTACATTCTCGGGGCATCGCCATACGTCGCGGGTCGTACGTACTGCGGACACGCTGCACGTCAACACTCCACCTGCGCTCTTCGGTGGCGTCGATCTTTCTCCGGCGACCTACCGCCTTATCACGTGGGACGGCGTAACGATCGGCGTCGAGACGCTCCCTACCGATCCGGATCCTGCCCAGACCCCCGCGGTACTCCTCCCAGCCGCGGCCGAAGCGGCGCGCTGGCGCCGGAGCGTCGGGACGCCCGGCCAGCGTGCCCCTTTCGCGATCGCCAAGGGCGTCATCGTTCTTCCCCTCGCCGATGACGACCACGCTTCGGGGGGTCTCTTCGCGGTCGACGCCGCGACGGGCGGGCTGCTCTGGCACGCCGACCTTGATGCTCCCGTGCGTTCGGCCCCCGTGGTGCACGGCGCGAGCGGCACGGTCCTGTGCACATCGGTATCCGGAACGACAGCGGCGTTCGAAATCTCCACGGGGCGACAGCTATGGCGGAAGCACACCCCCGACCCACTCAGGCTCTTCGGGTTCACTCCGCCAGCAATTCACGAGAATCTCGTCCTCGTGGGCGATCACTCCACCTTGCGCGCGCTCGACATCGACGACGGACACACGATCTGGGAGCGACGGGACATAGCGCCGTACCAGATCTTCGCCCTCCTCGCCGCGCCCGTCTTCTGGGAGCGACGGGCAGCCGACGACGCGTCGGCTCTCATCGTCTGGAGCGGATTCCCTGAGCCGCGAGTCCCTGTCCTCCTGGATCCGGAGACGGGCGAAACGTTCGGGGACCGACTTGCGGAGAGCAACACAGATCTCCTCGAATCGTTGCGCGGTTCGTCCCCCCTCCCGATCCGCACGCCGCTCATCGAACCTGCTACGGGTGATCTGATTGCGACCGGGATCACTGGAGTGTTCCGACGTCCCACGAACAACGACGCGGTGAGCTGGTTCCAAGCGAGCTCGATTCCGTGGAACCCGACGCCGCCGTACTGGACGCTGGAAGGAGTTCTGTTCTCCGACGCGGGAGGCAGCGTCTATCTCAGAGACGCGGCGAGCGGCGAGACACGCTGGCACGCAGAGGTCGCGGCTCGAAGTAATGCCTGCCTACTCACGTACAGGCGCACTCCTCATCCGCTCTTCGCGGCGCCGACGATCTTGGACAAGCAGGTCATCCTCCCAGCCCTCGACGGTGACATCATCACCCTCGATCTCGGTGATGGCGCCCTGCGCTCACGGTTCGCCACCGGCATCCCAATCCTCGTCTCCGTGCAGCGCTTCGAGGATACGACCGTCGTGCTCCACGCCGACGGCACACTCTGCGCCTACCCGAGCGCAATCGTGCAGGGGGAGGAGTCGTGAAGCACCGGAGTATCGGTTGGGTGCTCGTAGCACCCGCGCTCGCACTCATCGGATTGTTCGTGCTCTTGCCGGGCGTGCTTGCGCTCGTCGGCAGCCTCTTCCGCATCGATCTCGGCGACCGCACCGTATGGACCTGGGCCGGTATCGCGAACTACACGGCGATCCTCACCGACCCTGCGGTACAGCAGGCACTGTGGAACACGGTCGTCTACTCAGTCCTCACCATTGTTCCCAGCCTCGTGCTCGGACTCGGCACCGCCATGCTTGCGCACTCGTTTACTCGAGGTCGACCCGCGCTCCAAGTTCTGCTCTTTCTCCCCTTCGCCACCAATATGGTCGCGATGGCCGTCGTCTTCCGCTGGATCTTCGCGTCGAGAGGAGGCTTCGTCAACGAGGTCTTCGCCGTCGTCGGCATCGGACCCGTCAACTTCCTCGGCGATACCTCGACGGCGCTGTTCACTGTGGCTCTGGTGGGCATCTGGCGCCTGACATCCTTCGTGATGATCTTCTATCTCGCCGGCCTAACAAGTATTCCAACGGCGTTGCACGAGGCCGCCGCCGCCGACGGACTGGGCTCGTGGGCGAAGTTCCGACGGGTCACCCTTCCCCTGCTGCGCCCCATGACCGTGTTCGCGACGGTTATGGCCGTCCTGCAGTCGGTCCAGGTGTTCGACACCATCAACGTCATGACGGAAGGTGGCCCGCTCGGTTCCACCGAGACGGTGCTCACGATGACCTGGCGGCTTGGGTTCGTCTACTTCGACCTCGGCCAGGCGGCGGCGCTCGCATCAATGCTCCTTGTCGTCCTGGTTCTCATCGGAGTGATTCGGCGACGGGCATTTACTGGAGATAAGGAAACCGTATGACCACCAAAATCTCGCTCCGCCGCTCCCTGTCCCATTCTCTTCGGTGGCTGCTGGCTCTCGTTGCCATCACGATCTCGGTTTTCCCAGTGCTGTGGATGCTTCGCTTGTCGCTGTCTCCGGCTGACGAAGCAGTACTCGACGGTATCCAGCTCCTGCCGAGTTCTTTGGACTGGGGCAACTACGCACGAGCGTGGGAGAGTGCGGATCTCGGCCACGCAATGCTCAACGGAGCGCTGGTCACGGGCAGCATCCTGATCATCCAGATCATCACCGTGATCCCCGCGGGCTATGCGTTCGCAAAGCTCCGATTCCGAGGTCGCGACGCAGCCTTCGCTGTCATCCTCGCGTGTCTTCTGGTGCCGACGCAGGCTACAGCGCTGCCGTTGTACCTGGGCATCGGCTCCATCGGACTTGCGAATACCTTTGCGGCCTTGGTGCTCCCGTTCATGACCAGCGCGATCGGGATCTTTATGCTCCGTCAGCACATGATCACGATTCCCGACTCGCTCCTTGAGGCCGCGAAGGCGGACGGCCTCGGCACCCTCCGCACGCTCGTGCACGTCGTCGTCCCGTCGTCGATGCCGACGATCGCCGCGTTCGCAGTTTTGTCCGTCTTCACGCACTGGAACGACTATTTGTGGCCGCTACTAGTCGCCCGCGACCCTTCGCTGTACACACCGCCGCTGGCTCTTTCGATCTTCCAGCAGGCGGAGACCGGCACCGCGTACGGCGAGCTCGCTGCCGCAGCCATGCTCGTCACCCTCCCCATCGTGGTGCTGTTCATCGTCGCTCAACGCAAGTTCGTCACGGGCATCGCCGGTGGCGAACTGCCCGGGTGATGACAGTCAACCCGACTCCACAGTTTCACCTCCTCAATCCCACTTCCTATCTACGAAGGCGAAATCATGTCCCACTCACGCATCACACGAATGAGCGCATTGGGCGCCGGCCTCATCAGCTCCGTGCTCCTGCTCTCCGGGTGTTCCGCTCCCGCGGAAGAAGCTGCGCCTGCGACGCAGGCTGACATCGGGGAATGCTCACCGGACGGCGTCACCATCACCGCTCAGTACGCCAACCAGGGCCAAGCCGCGGCTGAGCTCGGCAAGAAGTCGATGGAGGAGACGTACCCCGGCCTCACAGTTGACCTCAAGGCCGCTCCCGAGGGAACGAGCTATGACGAGCTCACTCAGCAGATCGTCGCAGATATCGCTGCGGGATCCCGCCCGGACGTCATCATGCTAGGGCTCGATCAACTCCGATTCTGGGTCGAGAAATACAGCCCTCGCGAAATCGACCGGTCCTCGCTAAGAGACACCTACATCGACGACTACCTGGATGTCGGCACGCTCAACGGGAAAACTTACGTCGCACCCTTCCAGATCTCTGTTCCTGTGCTTTATACGAACACGACGCTCACGGAATCTGCGGGCGTCTCCGAGCTCCCGACCACGCATTCTGAGGTGCTCGACGGCGCTCGGCAGGTCCAAGAGAAGACAGATGTGACGACGCCGATCCAGATTCCTCGCGACAACATTGCCTGGTGGTTCGTGCAGGCTTTCGTCGGCAGCGGCGGGGCCGAGTACGCAAACGAGGATGGCACCGCTGGCTTTGACAACGAGGAGGGTTACGAGGCGCTGAAGATCTACGAAACCATCGGTGCAGAGAAGCTTCAAGACCCTGTGAGCTGGCAGGACTCGATCTCAGTCTTCTCCCGTGGAGAAGCTGCCTACTTCTTCGGCACACCCGCCGTGGGGGCCACCGTGGACGCCGCCGTCGGCGACTCCTTCGAGTGGACCATTTCCGACATGCCGATCCCCGATGGCGGAAGTGCTGTGCTCCCCGCTGGGGGTAACGGGTGGATGACCCTGTCCGACGATGAGTGCCGCTCGGCATACGCCGGAGAGCTCATCGGCGCGATGTTGGACCCCACGGTCATCGTGGAGAGCTCGAAAGCAAACAGCTATATCCCTGTGGATGTCGCCACGAAGACCGAGCTGCTGGAGCTGGCGGAAGCACAGGGACCGCTCGGATACGCATGGCGCTATGAGGGAGTTCCTGTTGCCGGAGGCGGTTGGCCCGGAGAGAGCCTCGCGCGCACGAATCAATACTTGCAGGACATGGTGCAGGGGATGATCGACCAGGCTCAGCCTTCCAAAGAGATCGTTCCCGAAACCGTCAGCCGCATCGACGCACTGTCGAACTAGCCAGGGAAGAAGCTCCGTCATGTCTGCTGAAGTATCCCTCCGGCATCTGTCTAAGCGTTTCGGCGACGTCACCGCCATCGGCGATATCCATCTGGACGTCGCCGCGGGCGAATCGCTTGTCGTCCTCGGCCCTTCCGGCTCGGGGAAGTCGACCCTCTTGAGGATCGTTGCGGGGCTCGATTCGCTGGACACCGGAGAAGTCGTCATCGGGGGCACACCGCAGCAAGACTTGCCTCCCCACAGAAGAGACGTCGCGATCGTCTTCCAACACTTCGCGCTTTATCCCCATCTCAGTGCGCTTGAGAACATCACGCTCGGCCTGCGACACGGCCTGCGCCTCACCCGCGAAGAGGCACGGGCGCGGGCAATCGACCTGGCGCGGCGCATGGGTATTGGAGAGCTGCTGTCCCGGAAGCCGCGACAGATGTCCGGCGGACAGCGTCAGCGTGTTGCACTCGCGCGGGCGCTCGCGCGCAACGCGCGCGTCGTTCTGCTCGACGAGCCGCTCTCGGGACTTGACGCCCAGCTCCACGTCGCGCTGCGCCAGGAAATCGCCGATCTGATGCGCGCGACCGGTGCGACGTCCATCCACGTCACCCATGATCAGAGCGACGCGATGGCGCTGGCCGATCGCATTGCTGTCATCCGCGCGGGTCGAATCGAGCAGATAGGTACTCCGGAAGAGATTTACCACGATCCCGCGACGTCATTCGTCGCTGGTTTCATCGGGTCGCCACCCATGAACCTCTTTGACGGAGAGCGCAGGGACGGGGGGTATCGCACCGTCTTCGGTGTGATCGCCTCACCGCCCGCCTCCCGCAGCGTCCTGGTCGGAGTGCGGCCGGAGCGTCTTCGCCTCCGAGAGGCCGCAGATTACCGAGCGACCGGCCTCGTCCATACGGTGATCTTCGAGGGAGAGACGCAGGTCCTTGAAATCACGGTGGATGGCGTCCCCGCCGCGGTTCGCACGGATCGCGGCGTCTCGGTTCATCGCGGCGAGTCCGTATCGATTGGCTTCAACGCATCGGACATTCTGCTGTTCGACGCCGAGACGGGTGCCCGATTGCCACGCGACGGTGCTCATGCCGAGTAGGGGCGGCGCCGTCCTGTGGGATCTCGATGGCACGCTCATCGACAGCGAGGCGAGCTGGGCGCACGCGTGCGCCCAGCTCTCGCGCGAGCTTGGAGCGCATCCCTGGGATCCTGAACCGGCAGAGATCTCGGGCATCTCCATTCCTGGTCTTGCGGATCTCCTCCGTGAGCGTGGAGCTCGTAGTGAACGCCGTGTGGTCGTGAAACTGCTGGCGGAACGAATGGAGGATCTCAATCGTCGCGACGGAGTCTTGTGGCGCCCGGGGGCGCTCGACCTGCTGGAGACCCTGCAGCGTGCGGGCGTTTGCCAAGGACTCGTCACGATGTCCCCCTCGCGCACCGCAGCCACCGTCCTCGAACAGCTACCTCACCCATACTTCGCCGACGTAACGACGGCAGATATGGTCACCCGTCCGAAACCCGACCCAGAGGCCTACCGGACAGCTCTCCGCAACTTACGCGTCTCTGGCTCGCAATCCGTGGCAATAGAAGACTCCACCATTGGGGTGCATAGCGCGCGAGGCGCGGGTCTCCGCGTGATCGCCGTACGGGGCTCCCAACCCGTCGAGGCACAGGATGGCATCCAGGTATGGGAGTCGTTCCGTCATCGCGGGATCGATGACGTGATCGCGGCGGGCTTGCGACTCTGAGGCGTCTCTGGATCGAAAGCAGTGCCAGTACCCCTGCGCGTTGCACTGGAAACAAGCTCGCGAAACCCATGAATCTAGAGATATCTCACCGGCCGCACTGACTCGACTAGTCCCCGGGGAGCGTCCTCTCGAGTAGTGCCCCATAGAGTGGTGTAAC
>NZ_JAALEF010000200.1:0-7618 GCF_014145245.1 Dietzia sp. B44
GGCGGTCGAACGTCATGAGGGAACTCCGAGATCTCGGTCGAAGACGAAAGGCGTGTGTGACGCGTGGGATCTCACCCGCCTCACGCGAGTGTGTCACAAGAACATCGCGGCGTCTCCCCCGGCGTTACCACACGGGTGTCCGACCACGGCGCAGGCGCGGCTGGTTGACTGTCACACATGAGCCGCACGCCCAGATGGTCCGCCTCCGACGTCCCCGACCAGACGGGACGGACCTTTGTCGTGACCGGGGCCAACGCGGGGATCGGCCTGGCCACCACACAGGCACTCGTGGCCCGGGGCGCCCGGGTGGTCATGGCGTGCCGGAACCTCGAGAAGGCCGAGGCCGCCCGGGCCACCCTGCCGTCGGGGACGCGTGACCTGGCGCTGGTCCGTCGGCTCGATCTGGCGGACCTCGACTCGGTGGACGAGTTCGTCGCCGGGACCGCGGATCGGGTGGATGTCCTGATCAACAACGCCGGCGTCATGAACCTCCCGCCCTCGCGGACCGCCCAGGGTCACGAGATGCAGTTCGGCGTGAACGCGCTCGGTCACCACGCCCTCACCGGCGGCCTGCTGCCGCGGTTGACCGATCGCGTGGTCTGGCTCGGGTCGCTGGCACACCTCCGCGGTCGCGTCGACACCGACGATCTGAGCATGGACCTGCGCGGATACCGGCCGATGGCGGCCTACGCCAACTCGAAGCTGGCCTGCATCATGCTGGCCTACGAATGGCAGCGCCGACTCGGTCGCGAGGGCGGGGAGATCCGGTCGATGGCGGCCCACCCCGGGTACACCGCCACCGAACTCCTCCGGCAGAGCGGCCGCCCGGCCGCCGACCGGTTCTTCGAGCTCGGCAACTCGATCTCGTGGGCCGGACTGACGCCGGAGACGGGCGCCCTGTCCGTCCTCTACGCCGCGACGGTGCCGGACCTTCCGGGCGCGACCTTCGTGGGCCCCGATCGCCTCGGCGGACTGAGGGGATACCCGAAGATCGCCAGGTCGAGCAGCAGGTCCCGCGACGAGCGGGTCGCCGCCGCCCTCTGGGAGCGGTGCACCGAGATGTCCGCGTTCCGGTAGTCAGCCCGCGGCGGGGTCAGGCCGACCCGTAGGGGTCAGGCCAGTCCGGCCGCGGCCAGTCCCTCACGGAGCCGGTCGAGGTGCTCCGGCGGGCCCTGGAGCAGCGGCATCCGCAGCTGGTCGGAGCCGAGCAGCCCCTGCATCTTCAGCGCCGCCTTGATCTGGATGGCCCCCTGCGAGGTGTGCATGATCGCGTCGACGGCCGGGATGAGGCGGGTGTGGATCTCGCGGGCCCGGGGGAGATCACCGGCATCGACGGCGTCGATCATGGCCCGGTAGTCGTCTCCGGCCACATGCCCGACCACCGAGACGATGCCTGTGGCGCCCAGTGCGAGGAACGCGAGGTTGAGCACGTCGTCACCCGAGAACCACAGCAGATCGGTCTCGGCCATGAGTCGGCTGGCCTCGAAGAGGTCGCCCTTGGCGTCCTTGACCGCGCGGAGGCCGGGGATCTCTCCCAATCGGCGGATCGTGTCGGAGGACAGGGCCGTGCCGGTTCTCCCCGGGATGTCGTAGGCCATGACGGGTCGCCCTCCCGCCTCGGCGACCATCCGGAAGTGCTCGACGATCCCGTGCTGCGTGGGCTTGTTGTAGTACGGCGTCACCACCAGCAGCGTGTCGGCGCCGCGCTCGACCATCGCGGCGGCCGCCCGCATCGAGTGCTCGGTGTCATTGGTCCCGCAGCCGGCCATCACCGACACACGGTCGCCGACCGCCTCGACGACCGCGGCCACGGCGTCGTAGTCCTCCTCGTCGGTGGTCGTGGCGGACTCACCGGTGGTGCCGTTGACCAGCAGGCCGTCGTGACCGTGATCGGCGAGGTGAACCGCGAGTCGCTGCAGCCCGTCGAAGTCGATCGAGCCGTCGTCGTGCATTGGGGTCACCATCGCGGTGATGACCCGACCGAAGGGATTGTCCGACATGGGCACCAGGATAGGCGGTCCCGGTCGGTCGTCGCTCCGGTGCGGTCACCGTCGGATCCGGCGGCGAGGTCCGGAAGCACGTGGGGCCCGTCGCGGTTAGGGTCGTCACCACCCCCCGCACGCACGACCCAGGAGGACCACATGAACTCGGAGACACCCCCGGAGACCCCAGAGGACCTGGGCAACACCATCGACGGAACGCGTGTCGGTGACGGAAGCGCGCCGGATCGGGCGGCGGATCAGGGAGCGACCGGAATCGACCCGGACGCCCCGGGCAGCGGTGGACACAGTGACGGCCGGAGCGTCGGCAACGGTGACGGCACCGCGACGACGGGGTCGCGCGACCTGGAGGAACAGAAGCGCATCTATCAGACGCCGGAACAGCCGGACCACGCCCTCGGCGGGAGCGAGGGCACGGCCGAGGGGATGTGATCCCCGGCGTGCCGCCCTACGGGCCAGACGCGTTCCGGCTCGTGGCGGCCCGGCTCTAGCGGATGGTCAACCCACCCGGATTGTCAGCGAACCCGGATGGTCAGCGAACCTTGTCCGGGTTGGTGTCGAGGAAGCGGCCCAGGGTGTGGTCGACGACGATGTGAGCCACCTCGCTGGTGGTGGCCACACCCACGCGCAGCGTGGCGGCCAGAGCGTTCTGCAACATGGAAACCTCCCGGCAGGCGATGTGACTCCCGTCACTGACAACTGTCACCTTACGCCCGCGCGCGGTGGACCGTCGCCGTATCAGCGAAAAATCTGGACGACCGTTCTGGACGGGCGCCCCGGCCGGAGCCGATCGATGGAGCGTATTGTTGTTGCATCAGCTAGTCAAGGGGGCGCCGTGCTCGATCAGAAGGTCACACTCCGTCGGTCGGCCACGCGCTCCCACACCGGTGGCGGCTGGTTGGACTCACGTCACTCCTTCTCATTCGCCCGCCACCAGGATCCGATGAACACGCATTTCGGGCGTCTCCTGGTCAACAACGACGATCGGATCGCGCCGGGCTCCGGGTTCGACACCCATGGCCACCGGGACATGGAGATCGTCACCTGGGTGCTGTCCGGTTCGCTGGTCCACCAGGACTCCGAGGGCCACAACGGGATCATCTACCCCGGTCTCGCCCAGCGGATGAGCGCCGGGTCGGGGATCCTGCACTCCGAGCGCAACGATGCCTGGCGCGACGGATCGATCCAAGACCCCGAGATCCCGGCCGAACCGGTACACCTGGTGCAGATGTGGGTCGTCCCCGACTCCACCGGCGGGGATCCGGGGTACGAACAGCGCGAGATCGACCCCGGCGAGCTGGAGGACCACCTCGCCGTCGTCGCGGGCGGTCTCCGCTCCCACGCCGACCGGGCCGCCATCCGGATCCGCAACAGCACCTCCGCGCTGCTCGCGTCGCGGCTACAGCCGGGGCGGTCCGTCCAACTCCCCGATGCGCCGTACCTCCACCTCTACGTGCCCGTCGGCTCGGTCGACCTGGAGGGCGAGGGCGAGCTTGCCACCGGTGACGCCGCGCGGCTCACCGCCACGGGCGGCCGCCGGGTCACCGCCGGCGTGGACGGGGCCGAGATCCTCGTGTGGGAGATGCACGCGGGGATGACCATGCTCGACGTGAGAGGGCACTGAGCCCACTGGGCCCCCGGCTCAGGTCGCGTCCGACTTCGGCGGAGTCGGGGCGCCGTCGTCCTGCTCGGTCTCCGGGATGTGGTGCAGCGGGCCGACCGGCTCGGGGGACGGCGCGTCCTCGTTCTTCTCGAGCGCCTCCGCGGAGTAGGCCCGCCGCCACTGCCGCGTGACCGTGGGCGGCCGCTCCCCCATGTCGTTGCTGATGCCGCGGACGAGGCTGTACATCATCACGAAACCCATCACGAAGAACGGCAGACCGATCACTGTGATGACCTCTTGCAGGGCGGTCAGTCCGCCCTCGCCGGTCCCGGCGAGAATCGTCGCCGCCACCGCGCCCATGAGCACGCCCCAGATGATGCGCTGGTGGGCCGGCGAGACCTGGACGTCGTCCCCCTTGCCCGAGGCGATCATGTCGACGACCATCGCCGCTGAGTCGACCGAGGTGGTGAAGAAGATGACAACGACGAGGATCGCGATCCCCGAGACGAGGGTCGACAGTGGGTAGTTCGACAGGAACGCGAACAGGGCGCCCGGGATGTCGCCCTCGTCCACGACCGCCTCGGTGAGCCCGCCCGGGCCGAAGAGCTCGATGTGGAACGAGGCCATGCCGAAGATGCCGAACCACAGGACGGAGAACGCGACCGGGAGGCCGAGGACGCCGAACACGAACTGGCGGATGGTCCGGCCGCGACTGATGCGGGCGATGAAGATGCCCACGAACGGCGACCACGTGATGGTCCACGCCCAGTAGAAGACGGTCCACGTGTTCTGCCACCCGGCCAGGTCGTCGTTGGCCGGGAAGACGTTGTTCCACAGCGCAAGCTCCGGAAGCATCGTGAGGTACACACCGAGCGACTCGACCGTGCCCTTAAGCAGGAACAGAGTGGGGCCGGTCACCAGGACGAAGACCAGCAACCCGACGGCGATAGCGATGTTGAAGTTGGAGAGCCGCTTGATGCCCTTCTCCAGCCCCGCCGCGACGGAGATGCAGGCAATCACCGTGACGACGGAGATCACGAGAACCTGGACCAGCGGGGACATCGCGATACCAAACAGCTCGGACAGCCCCGCGTTGATCTGCAGGGTACCGAGCCCGACCGAGGTGGCGACTCCGAACACCGTGCCCACGAGCGCGACCACGTCGATGGTCCGGCCGATCGGTCCGAAGATCTTGTCCCCGAAGATCGGCGCGAAGATCGAGCTCACCCGCGGCGGCATCTTGCGCTTGTAGATGAAGTAGGCGAAGGCCAGGGCGGGTAGCGCGAAGATGGTCCAGGTGTGCAAGCCGAAGTGGTACAGCGTGAAGCCGATGGCCTCGCGGGCGGCGTCCGCACTGGCCGGCTCGACCCCACGGGGCGGCTCGGCGAAATGCGAGATGGGCTCGGCCACACCCCAGAACATGAGGATCGAGCCGATGCCCGCCGCGAACAGCATCGCGAACCAGGTGAGGGTCGAGTGCTCGGGCTCCTCGTCGTCGCTGCCCAGCCGCACATGGCCGAAGCGGCTGATCGCGATCCACACCAGGAAGAACAGGAAGGCGGTGACGCCGAAGATGTAGAACCAGCCGAGATTGGTCATGATCCACCCGGAGGCGGTGCCGAAGACGCTGCCCACCCACTCACCGGCGAAGAACGTGATCACCACGAAGGCCAGGATCACGCCCACCGTCGTGAGAAAGATCCCCGGGTCTGTCCTGAGCCTCAGTGCGCGTGTAATCCGTTCGGACATGGTCTCCCTCGTCTGTTCGGCCGCGCTTGGCGGGTCGGTCATCCGGGCTGACCTCAGTACGCGAAGTTGTGTACCACGAACACCTTGCCACCGGCGGAGTAGGCGATTCCCATTCCCGCCGAACGGTACCCGGGGTCAACCAGGTTGTCGTTGTGGCCGGGTGAGTTCTTCCACAGGTCGACCAGACACACCGGTCCGCAGTGTGTACCGGCGGCGACGATGTTCTCCCCGTGGCCACGGTTCAGCAGCGCCTGGTTGTGGTAGACGGCGTCCTGGGCGGCGAGCCGGTCGGCCCACGTCTGCGCCTCGCGGTCAAGAGCCGGGTTGGGGCCGAGGACCCCGAGCCCCCTGGACACCCGGTAGGAGTCGATCTCCCGGACGATGCCCTCGCGCAGCCCGCCCGAGACGTCCTGGTAGATCATCCCCGTCGACCCGACCGCCGCCCACACCTCGGCGGGCACCGCGGCACGGGCCTGGGAGACGAGCCCGTCCACCACGTGCTGCGGGATGAACGACGGCAGAGCCTGGGCGGAGGCCGTCGCGCCCCCACCACCCATCAGAGTGGCGGAGGTGACGGCGATGGTCGCGAGTGACGCGGTGAGCCTGGAGCGCATGGAGGTGATCATGCCGCCTCGGCGAGCCTGAAGCGAACCAATTGGCGGATGAGGTATCGGCGCGGCGTAACGCCTGTGACCTGCGTAAATCAGTGTTACAGGTGAGACTGAAGTTAACGTGGCACCAGGAACAAGCCGGCCCCCTCGAGGACCTCGACGGTCACCGGGAGCGGCGCCACGGCGTCACCGTCGGCGAACGCCTCCACATCCTGAGCCTCGATCCGGACCGACCTGCACCGCCGTGTGGTCACCCCCCGGAGTCCCACGTGGGTACCGGAGTAGAGCCGGCGGAAGTGCCACGCCAGTCGGGGCTTGGAGATCCTGCCGACGTAGCAGACGTCGAACAACCCGTCGGACCGGTCGGCGTCGGGGGCGATCCTCATGTCACCGCCGTAGCTGCGCGTGATGGCGAACGCGCTGAGGAGGACCTCCGTCTCCACCGTCTCCTCCTCCGCCTCACCGGCGTCGAAGGTCATGCGGAACCGACGGGGCCGGTACGTCGGGAACTCGATGATCGAGGCCAGGACGTAGCGGAGGGGCCCGCCGAGGATCGTCATCTCGTTGACGCGCCGGTTGACCGCCGAGTCGAGCCCCGCGCACAGGACGGAGGCGAAGAGGTGCGGGTCCCCGCCGTCCGGGGTGGCCCTGCCGAGGTCCACCTGCTCGACCCGGCCGCCGGCGACGACGTCGGCCGCGGCCTCCGGGCTGTCCAACGGGACGCCGTACTCGCGGGCGAGGTCGTTTCCGGTGCCTGCAGGGATGATGCCGATCGGGACCCCCGAGAACGCCTGCGCCTGCACGGCGAGCGAGACCATCCCGTCCCCGCCGCACACCGCGAGAGCGTCCACCCCGTCGGCGATCGCCTGCCGGGCCAGATCGAGGGACTCCTGCGCACTGGCCCCCCGAAGCGCGTGGACCTCGAGCCCGTGCGACCGCAGCCTCGCGGCCGCCCTGTCGGAGACCCGGTCACCCCGTCCTCCGCCGGCGGCCGGGTTGGTCAGCAGGGCGACCGTGCGGATCCGACGGTCGGACAGCCGCGCGTTCACGGGATCAACGTCCCCGGGTTACACACGCCCTTCGGGTCCACGGCGTGCTTGACCGCACGCAGCATCCGCACACCCACCTCGCCGATCTCGGCCTCGAGATAGGGCCTGTGGTCCACCCCGACCGCGTGGTGGTGGGTGATCGTTCCGCCGGTGGCCATGATCGCCTCGGATGCCGCCCGCTTGGCCTGCGTCCACTGTGCGACAGGGTCCTCGCCCCGCTGACCCGCCACCACGGTGAAGTAGAGCGACGCGCCGGTGGGGTAGACGTGACTGATATGGCACATGACGAGCGCCGGAGTGCCACTGGCCTCGAGCGAGGTGGTCAGCGCCCCGGCGACGGCGTCCCGCAGTGCGGGCAGGTTCGACCAGTCGGTGGCGGTCTCCAGCGTCTCGACCAGCGCGCCGTTGTCGAGCAACGCATCACGCAGAACCGGCGCACCGAATCGGCCGTGCTCCCACGCCTCGGCCGGACCGGCACCCAGCGACACGCCGCCGTGGGCCAGCAGCACCGCCCGGGTCTCGGCATGACGCGACCCGGCGTGTTCGGGCGCGCCCTCGAACAACGTCAGACACAGGCAGCCGCCGGCGTCACCGCCCGCACTGTCA
>NZ_JAALEF010000201.1:0-5903 GCF_014145245.1 Dietzia sp. B44
GTGCCCTGCACGAAGTCCGTGCCCTGTCGGAAGTCCGTGCCCTGCACGAAGTCGGCGCACCGCAGGAGCCCGGTGCACGCGAGAACCCGGAGGAGCACCCGTGACCGGACCCGTGATCCCGCGCGTCGGCATCGGCACCGACGCCCATCAGGTGCAGCCCGGCAAGCGATGCATGATGGCCTGCCTGCACTTCCCGGACGACCACGGGTGCGAGGGGCACTCCGACGGCGACGTGGTGGCCCACGCCCTGGTCGACGCGCTCCTGTCCGCGGCCGGTCTCGGTGACCTCGGCACCCTGGTCGGCACCGGTCGCCCCGAGTACGACGACGTCTCGGGTGAGCGGCTCCTGCGCGAGGCGGTGGCGGAACTCGCCGGGCACGGGTGGGCGATCGGGAACGCCGCCGTGCAGATGGTGGGCAACCGCCCCAAGATGGGCCCGCGGCGGGTCGAGGCGGAACAGACCCTCTCGGCGATCATCGGCGCCCCGGTCTCCGTCTCGGCCACCACGACCGACGGCATGGGCTTCACCGGTCGCGGCGAGGGGGTCTCCGCCGTGGCGACGGCCCTGGTGTTCCGGAGCTGACGAAGCGGGCGGGAGGGTGCGTCACCGGTAGACTCGCTACCCGTGACGCTCCATCTGTACGACACCGCCACCCGCTCCCTCCGGGAGTTCACCCCAGTCCGGGAGGGGCACGCGTCCGTCTACCTCTGTGGAGCCACCCCCCAGTCCGTGCCGCACATCGGCCACGTCCGGTCCGGGGTCGCCTTCGACGTCCTGCGCCGCTGGCTGCTGGCCACGGGCTACGACGTGGCGTTCGTCCGCAACGTCACCGATATCGACGACAAGATCCTCACCAAGGCCGCCGAGAACGGCCGGCCGTGGTGGGAGTGGGTCGCCACGCACGAACGCGAGTTCACCAGGGCGTATGACGCCCTCGGGGTCCTGCCGCCGTCCACCGAGCCGCGGGCGACCGGGCACGTGACGCAGATGATCGATTACATGGAGCGGCTCATCGAGCGCGGCTTCGCCTATCCGGCCGAGGGCAGCGTCTACTTCGACGTGGCCGCCTGGTCGGCCGCACCGGAGGGCGATTACGGCCACCTCTCGGGACACCGCCTCGACGAGGTCGACCAGGGTGAGGCGGCGGACCTGCGCGGCAAGCGGGACCCGCGGGACTTCGCGCTGTGGAAGGCGGCCAAGCCGGGGGAGCCCAGCTGGCCCACCCCGTGGGGGGAGGGCCGTCCGGGCTGGCACCTCGAGTGCTCGGCCATGGCGACCTGGTACCTCGGTGGGACCTTCGACATCCACGGCGGTGGTCTGGACCTGCAGTTCCCGCACCACGAGAACGAGGCGGCACAGTCCCACGCGGCCGGAGACGGCTTCGCCCGGTACTGGCTGCACAACGGGTGGGTCACCATGGCGGGGGAGAAGATGAGCAAGTCGCTGGGCAACGTGCTCAGCGTGCCCAACATCCTCAGCGCGGTGCGACCCGTCGAGCTGCGCTACTATCTCGGCAGCGCGCACTACCGCTCGATGCTCGAGTACTCGCCGGAGGCACTGCAGGAGGCGGCCGCCGGGTACCGGAGGATCGAGGCGTTCGTGCGGCGCGTGACCGAGGCCGGCGTCGAGGTGCCCGTGGGTGACTGGACGGACGGGTTCGCCGCGGCGATGAACGACGATCTCGGGGTCCCCGCCGCACTGGCGGAGATCCACGGTCGGGTGCGCGAGGGGAACACCGCCCTGGCGTCCGGCGACCTCGACGCGGCGCTGACGGCCGCGTCGGCCGTGCGGGCGATGACGGCGGTCGTGGGCGTCGATCCCCTCGACCCCCACTGGGTGGCCGAGGGCGGCGCGGACGACGCCGCGACGACAGCGCTCGACTCGCTCGTGCGCGCAGAACTCGAGGCGCGCGACATCGCGCGTTCGAACAAGGACTTCGCCACCGCCGACGCGATCCGGGACCGTCTGGTCTCGGCCGGCGTCGAGGTGGCAGATACCGCGGACGGCCAGAGATGGTCGCTCGCCAACCGGAAGGACTGACATGGCTGGCAATTCGGCCCGACGCGGAGCGATCCGCAAATCCGGCACCAAGAAGGGCCAGGTCGTCGGATCCGGCGGTCAACGGCGGCGGGGCCTCGAGGCCCGCGGCGCCACGCCCAAGGCCGAGGACCGCACGTATCACTCCGCGCACCGCAAGGCCAAGGCCGCCTCGCGGAAGGCGGAGACCACGCAGCAGCGGCGCCGGTACGCCGAGAAGCAGGCCGATGGTCCGGAGTACGTGGTGGGCCGCAACCCGGTGGTGGAGTGCCTCCGGGCCGGCGTGCCCGCGACCGCGCTGTACGTCGCGGTCGGCTCGGACGCCGACGAGCGACTGACCGAGGCCGTCCACCTGGCCGCCAACAAGGGCATCTCGATTCTCGAGGTGCCGCGCACGGACCTCGACCGCATGGTGTCGAACGGGATGCACCAGGGGATCGGGCTCCAGGTGCCGCCGTACCAGTACACCGATCCCAAGGACCTGCTCGACATCGCGATGGGAGCATCCGAACCCGCGCTGCTCGTGGCCCTGGACAACATCACCGACACCCGCAACCTCGGCGCGGTCATCCGTTCGGTCGCCGCGTTCGGCGGACACGGCGTCCTCATCCCGGAGCGGCGCAGTGCGTCCATCACGGCCGTCGCGTGGCGCGCCTCGGCCGGTGCCGCCGCCCGGCTGCCGGTCGCGCGCGCGACCAACCTCAACCGCACACTCCTGGACTGGGCGAAGTCCGGGGTACAGCTCGTGGGCCTGGACGCCGACGGCGACACCACCCTGGACACCTACGACGGCACCGGCCCCACGGTCGTCGTGGTGGGCTCCGAGGGTAAGGGTCTCTCACGGCTGGTGCGCGAGAACTGCGACTCGATCCTCTCGATCCCGATCTCCGGAGGGGTGGAGAGCCTCAACGCCTCGGTCGCCGCCGGCGTGGTGCTGTCCGAGTTCGCCCGCCAGCGTCGCGTGAAGGGCTGACGGGCCCCTCGGTTCCCGTTCAGCCCGGCGGGCGGCGGGGCGATCGACAACGATCGAACGTCGCCCGTGCGTACTCCCACGTCTCCTCGCCGTAGTACAGGTGCCCGACGACCATGTAGAGCCCGGCGAACCGTTGGTAGGTCCACGCCCGGTCGAGGAAGGTCGAGTCGATCCGACCGACGTAGCGCGCGAGCACCTCGTCGACGAAGCCCGGGCCGTACTCGTACAGCTCGGCGAAGTCGACCGCCGGGTCGCCGAGACACATGTCGGTGAAGTCGATGAGCCCCAGCCGGCCCGGGGACGTCCGCCGATCCCAGTACAGGTGACGGACGTAGACGTCGTTGTGCAGGAAGACCCTGGGCAGCAGGGTGGACTGGAGCGCGGCGACCTCGTCACAGATCTCCCGCGCGGTCCGCATCTCGTCCTCGGTGAACACCGCAGGGAGGTCGTGGGCCACGATCCCCCGCACGAAGTCCAGGTTCTCGGGTTGGTACGAGTCCGGGACCCGGTCCAGCGGCGGGGTGGAGGTGTCGGCCGCGTGCAGCGCCGCCAGCAGGGCACCGAGCTGCCCGGCCACCGACGTCCTGTCCGTCGTGGGCAGACCGCGGAGTAGCTCGGGGGTCAGCCTGTCCCCACCCACCAGCGGATACCCGGCGAAGCCGCCGCCCGACGGGACGTGCGTGTACCGGGGGATCGCGGCGTCGACACCGGGGGACAGGTGGTCGAGGACGGCGATCTCCAGCGGGAGCTGTGCGAGCGCCTGCTCGTCCGTCGGGAACCGGAACACCAGGTCCCGGTGCCCCAGGGCGTCGGCCCCGCGGCAGCCGCGACACAGCGCCACCACGTGGTCCCACCCCTCGTCGATCCACGACGCCGAATCCCAGGCGAGGGTCGGGAACGCGGCGCGGATCGCGTCGAGCTCAGCGCTGCGCTCGGCCGGGGGCTCGGCCGGGGGTCCGGCGGGTCGCTCGGCAGGGGGGTCGGGGTCGATGGGCACCCGTCCGACGGTAGTCACGCGGGCCGGTCGGTGCTCAGCTCCGGAGTGCCGCGACCGCCCGGCACGCCAGGTAGATGACGAAGGAGATGGTGGTGACGAACACCGAGACGGGCACCCCGGGCGCGAGCGAGAGCAGCATCCCACCGACCGCGGCGATCTGGGCGAACAGGATGGTCAGGGCGATCGCACGCCCGGGGCTCGAGGTGACGGCGGCCGCGGCGGCGGCAGGGGTGATGAGCAGCGAGAGCACGAGCAGCGCCCCCACCACCTGGACGGCCTGGGCGGCCGCGAGGCCCACCAGTACCGCGAAGACCAGGTTGATCGCGCGCACGGGAACCCCCCGCGCCTCGGCGACCTCGGGGTCCGCGGAGGAGAAGACCAGCGGACGGTAGAGCGCGATCAACGTGACGCAGATGATCGCCGCGACCACAGCCATCTGGACCACGCCGTGCTCCGACACGCCCACGATCTGCCCGGTCAACAGGGAGAAGCTGGTCCCCGACCGGCCGGGGTAGAGGTGGATGAACAGCACGGCCATGCCGAGGCCGAACGCCATGACCACGCCGATCGAACTGTCGCGCTGGGAGGCGCGGGCGCCCATGAGTCCGAAGATCAGCGCGGCCACCACGGATCCGAGGATCGCACCCAGGCCCAGGTTGAGGCCGAACAGCAGTGCGGCGGCGGCGCCGGTGAGGGCGAGTTCGCTGGCGCCGTGCACGGAGAACGACATCTGCCGCATCACGATGAACGGCCCGATCGCCCCGGCCAGCAGGCCGAGCAGCGCGATCGCGACCAATCCGTAGAGCACGAAGTCCTGGCGGAGCAGGTGCGCGGTCACCTCGGTGTCGGCGATCGTCCCGGCGATCTCGAGCAGGCGGTCCATCAGTGCGCTCCGGGGTGGGTGTCGTCGTGATGGTGGTGGCCGGTGGACCAGGGTTCGGCGCACAGGTGCTGGGTGTCGCCCACCACGATGATCTGGCCGCGGACCCGCAACACCTCGACGGGCGAGGAGTAGAGGTCGGACATGACCTCGGTGGTGAACACCTCCTCCGGGGTGCCGATGCGGTGGCGCCCGTCCACGAGGTAGACGATCCGGTCGACCATCGGCAGGACCGGGTTGATCTCGTGGGTGACGAAGAGGACCGCGGTGCCGTGGTGACGACGGCGGTGGTCGAGTACCGAGGCGACGGTGCGCTGGCCGGTGAGGTCCAGGCTCAGCAGCGGCTCGTCGCAGAGCATGACGCACGGGTCGCACGCGATGGCCTGGGCTACCCGGACGCGTTGCTGCTCGCCTCCGGACATGCGACCGAGCGGCTTGTCCGCCAGCTGCCCGGCCCCCAGGCGGTCCAGCGCGGCGTCGACCACCCGACGCTTCTCGCCGCGCCGGGACGGCCACCCCGGACCCCAGCGGGTCCCGTCGATCCCGAGTCCGACCAGGTCGCGTCCTCGCAGGGTGATCCCGGGGTCGAACGCCTTCTGCTGGGGCACGTACCCCAGGTGGGTTCCGCGGTCGCCGGGGGCGCGGCCGTCCACCAGCACGGTGCCGGAATCGGGTGCCAGCTCGCCGAGGAGCACCTTGAGCAGGGTCGTCTTGCCGGCTCCGTTGGGGCCGAGCACGGCGACGAACTCCCCGGCGGCCACCTCGAGGTCGAGATCGCGGATGAGGGTGCGCCCGCCGCGCGAGACCGTCACCGACTCCAGGGAGACGACCGTCCCGGGGCCGGGTTCGCCGCGGAAGTGAGATGTCACCTGGTCAGTGTCCACCATCGGCGACCGGGGTCGCACCGTCGAGGGCCGAGGACAGCGAGTTGACGATCCCCGTCATCCACGTGGTGTAGTCCATGCCCTCGGGGAGGGTCTCGGTGAGGTCGACGACGGCGACGTCCGCCGACTCG
>NZ_JAALEF010000202.1:0-3143 GCF_014145245.1 Dietzia sp. B44
TTCGGTGATACGGCGGTTGAGCTGCACCTGCGGGAGGTGCTCGCGGAAGCTCTCCCCCACCTTGCCCTTGACCTCGTCCGCGTGCGCGATCAGTTCCGACAGGCTGCCGTACTGGACGATCCACTTCGCCGCCGTCTTGTCGCCAACCTTGGGCACACCGGGGAGGTTGTCGGAGGTGTCGCCCCGCAGCGCGGCGACGTCCGGGTACTGAGCGGGGGTCACCCCGTATTTGGCCTCCACCGCCTCGGGGGTGAAGCGGGCGAGCTCCGAGACTCCCTTGACCGGGTAGAGGACGGTCACCGCGTCGGAGACCAGCTGCAGCGCGTCGCGGTCCCCCGTGCAGATGAGTGTGTCGGCCCCTGCCGCCTGGGTGGCCAGGGTCGCGATGATGTCGTCGGCCTCGTGGCCCTCCAGGGACAGGGTGCGGACCCCGAGTGCCACCAGCGCCTCCTGGATCAGCTCGACCTGTCCCTTGAACTCCTCGGGGGCAGCCGAGCGCGTCGACTTGTACTCCGGGTACTCGGCCGTCCGGTGCAGGGTCGCCCGGGAGACGTCGAACGCCACCGCCAGGTGGGTGGGCTCCTCGGTGGTGACCAGGTTGGCGACCATCGACAGGAATCCGTAGACCGCGTTGGTGTGCTGCCCGGAGGCCGTGGAGAAGTTCTCCGCGGGAAGCGCGTAGAACGCGCGGAAGGCCAGCGAGTGCCCGTCGAGGAGCAACAGACGGGTGGGCCCGTGTGCCTCGGCGGCGTCGGTGGACGCGGTGGTGGCGGCGGAACTGGCTTCGGCGGTCTGGCTCGTGGTGCTCACACGGCCACTCTAGGGCGGGCGTCGGACAGCCGCTCACCGGTCGTCGGTTAGACTTTCCGACCAGCGGCTCGCCGCGTTCGCCCCCGTAGCCCAATTGGCAGAGGCAACGGATTCAAAACCCGTCCAGTGTCGGTTCGAGTCCGACCGGGGGCACTTCCACGCCGCGCAGTCACCACATCTCCACGTAGATAGCGGCTTCACCGCCGGAGGAACCCCTTCCGGATCGGCCTTGAGGTCACCCTGCTGTCGACCGGCGTCGACTTCCCTCTTCGATAGTCAACTCGGCCCGTGCCGCACTCCGGGCGCACCCGAGACCTCTCCTTTCCCGTCGATTGCAGGAACCAGAAGCCCGTGCATATACTTGCTTGCTGCAAGCAATTTAATCAAGACCGGGGAGGTCAGGGTGGCGATTGACGCCGAACAGGGAGGCAAGCTCGTCATGGACCTGTCCCGCGTGGTCAAACTGCTACGCGCGGTCAATGTCTCGGTCCCGCGGTTCCACGAGTCCCTGGAGCAGTCCGCCCACCCCTTGCTGTTCGCCATCCATGACGAACCCGCCCGAGTCACGAACCTGGCAGACCGTCTCCACACCGATATCTCGGTGGTGAGCCGTCAGGTCCGCCACCTCGAGACCCTCGGTCTGGTCGCCAAGGTCCCCGACCCGGATGACGGGCGCGCGAGCGTCGTCACCCTCACGTCCGAGGGAAGCGACCTCGTCACCCGCGTGTTCGCCGGACGGGGCCAGTGGATGGCCGACGTCCTGGCCGACTGGACCCCCGAACAGGCGGCCTCACTCGACGAGGGACTGGCACGCCTCGCGGAGTCACTGCGCACCGAACTCGACGCCCTCACGTCCGCCAAGGAGAACTGATGACCGACCGCTCGCCCGTCACGACCCAGGCCGGTGAGGACGGCGAGTTCTCTCATCGTCAGATCCTGGTGATCCTCGCCGGCCTCATGTCGGCGATGTTCCTCGCGAGCCTGGACCAGACCATCGTGTCGACCGCCATCCGGACCATCGCCGACGATCTGCAGGGCCTGGACGCGCAGGCGTGGGTGACCACCGCGTACCTCATGACCTCGACCATCTCGACACCGCTGTACGGCAAGCTCTCGGACATCTACGGGCGCAAACCGTTCTTCGTCATCGGCATCGTGATCTTCGTGTTCGGCTCCCTGCTGTGCACGCTCGCCGACTCGATGTACACGCTCGCGCTGTACCGCGGGATCCAGGGACTGGGCGCCGGCGCCCTGATGTCGCTCTCCCTGGCGATCATCGGCGACATCATCCCGCCGCGCGACCGTGCCAAGTACCAGGGCTACATGCTCGCGGTGTTCGCCTCGTCGTCGGTCATCGGCCCGGTCGTCGGCGGCTTCTTCGCCGGCGTGGAGACGATCTTCGGCATCGACGGCTGGCGCTGGATCTTCCTCATGAACGTCCCCATCGGCGCTCTCGCGCTGACGATGGTGCTGCTCACCCTCAACGTCAAGAACGTGCGGGTGGACCACCGGGTGGACTGGGCGGGCGCGGCCGCGATCGTCGTCGGGCTGGTGCCGCTCCTGCTGGTGGCCGAACAGGGCAACACCTGGGGCTGGGGCTCACCGGCCGCACTGGCCTGCTACGTCGTGGGCCTGGCCGGCATCGGCCTGTTCCTCATCGTCGAGGCCCGGGCCGGCGACGAGGCCCTCATCCCCCTGCGGCTGTTCCGCGACCGCACCTTCTCGATCGTCACCGCCGGCGGGGTGATCGTGGGAATGGCCATGTTCGGCGGGATGATGACCCTGCCCCTGTACATGCAGATCGTGCACGGCGCCGACCCCATGGAATCCGGCCTCATGATGCTGCCACTGGTGGCGGGCATGATGGGCGCCTCGATCGTGTCCGGTCAGCTCATCTCCAAGACCGGCCGGGTACGCGAGTTCCCGATCCTCGGCACCGCCATCTCGGCCGTCGGGCTGTTCCTGCTGTGGACCATCGACGCCGACACCTCGCTGACCCTGGTCATGGCCTACATGCTGGTGCTGGGAATCGGCCTGGGCAACTGCATGCAGCCGATCACCCTGATCGTGCAGAACGCTGTGAGCCCGCGCGAGATCGGCGTGGCCACCGCGTCCGCGACCTTCTTCCGCCAGCTCGGCGGCACCGCCGGGGTGGCCGTGTTCCTGTCGATCCTCTTCAGCCGGGTCGGGGGTTCCATCACCAGCGAGCTGCAGCAGGCGGGCGCAGACGGCACCCTCGCCCGCGGTGTGCAGGAGGGCCTGGCCGACCCGGCGCTGCGCGCGGACCCGGAGGCTCTCGGGATCGTGCAGGCCCTCGCCGACCCGGCATCGGG
>NZ_JAALEF010000203.1:0-2200 GCF_014145245.1 Dietzia sp. B44
CCCCGCCCACCGCGCGTGCGACCACCCGTCGCACGTTGGTGTCGACCACCGGGACGCGCTGCCCGTGGGCGAAACACGCCACCGCGCGGGCGGTGTAGTCACCGACGCCCGGCAGCGCGAGAAGGGCCTCGACGTCGGTGGGGACCTCGCCGCCGTGTCGATCGACGACGACGAGGGCACACTCCTGCAGTCGGAGGGCGCGGCGGGGATAGCCGAGCTTGCCCCACATCCGGATCACCTCGGCGGGGGATGCCTCGGCGAGCTCGGCCGGGCCGGGCCACCGCTCGAGCCACGCCCGCCAGACCGGTTCCACCCGCGCCACGGGGGTCTGCTGGCTCATGACCTCGCAGAGCAGGATCTCCCACGCGCCGACACCCGGGCCGCGCCAGGGCAGGGGACGACCCGCACGGTCGAACCAGGACAGCAGGGCGGAGGGGTCGAGAGAGGTCACCGTGCCTCCCCGGGAGCGGGGTGTGCACAATATGAGTCATGCCTCATACCGATCCCATCAAGGCCTGGGCCTCCCTCCGCGACGGTAATCATCGATTCGTCGAGGGCGAGATGCGTCATCCCGGTCAGAATACCGAGCACAGGGAGACGCTCGTCGCCGCCCAGCACCCCAAGGCCGTGCTGTTCGGGTGCTCGGACTCGCGGGTGGCGGCCGAGATCATCTTCGACCAGGGTCTCGGGGACCTCTTCGTGATCCGCACCGCCGGCCACATCAGCGACTCGGCGGTGCTCGGGTCGATCGAGTACGCGGTCCACGTCCTGGAGACCCCGCTGATCGTGGTGCTCGGTCACGACAGCTGTGGCGCCGTCAAGGCCACGGTCGATGCGCTCAACACCGGTGAGATCCCGCCCGGGTTCCTGCGTGACGTGGTGGAGAAGGTCTCACCGTCGATCCTCAACGGGCGCCGCGAGGGTCTGAGCACCATCGACGATTTCGAGGCGCGCCACGTCCTCGAGACCGGCGAGCTCCTGCAGCAGCGCTCCAAGATCATCAGCGACCGGATCGACGCGGGGCGGCTCGCGATCGTCGGTGTGACCTACAAGCTCTCGGACGGGCGCGCGTATCTGCGCAGCGCGCTGGGGGAGGTCGAGGACACCCCCCACGGTCCGGGTGAGGAGATGATCGCGGTCTAGGGACACGCCGCGAGGGGGCTCCGGTGCGGCGCCCCCTCGGCCCTAGAGTTGGGCCCGTGCACGAACCCCAGGGCTCCCTACCGCGCGAAGTCTATGTGCGGCGCCGCGTCGCAGCCGTCGCCATCGCGGTCGTCGCCGTCCTGGCCGTGGTGCTGGCGCTGTTCCTGGCCTCCCGGGACAGCGGGACGGACACGCAGGATTCGGCGGCGGGTGGCGAGGTCGACTCGGCCGAGGCGGCCACCACCTCGGAGACCACGACGACCGAGACCACCGCCCGGGACGACGGCGGTGCCTCGCGGGGCCGGTGCGCGGACGAGGACCTGAGTCTGGAGGTCTGGTCCGCCGAGCCCAACGTCCCGGTCGGCGAGGATGTCCGGTTCTTCGTCAACATCCTCAACACCTCGGACACGACGTGCGACCGCGACCTCTCCGAGGCGCCGCTGTCTTTCGAGGTCTACCGCCTGGACACGAACGTCAAGGTGTGGTCGAGCATCGACTGCACCACCCCCCGCGAGGACGACGAGGTCGACCTCCGCCCCGGTGAGCCCGAGCCCCGCCAGATCGACTGGACCGGCCGCCGGTCCGCGGAGGGCGCCTGCTCGGAGGCCGATCGGACCCCGGTCGAGGTGGGCGCCTACCAGGTCTACGCGCTGGTCGGGAACGTCTTCAGTCCGGCGGCCACCTTCAACGTGGTCGAGGGCGACTGACCGTCCGAGCTGGCGGGTACGACTGACAGCTGCGGCAGGCGCCCGGACGCCGCCCCCTAGGTCGACCCCAGTCCGGTGAGCCACTGGCGCACGTGCCGGGCCCACAGGGCGCCCACACCCTCCACGTCCGCGAAGTCCGTCTGTTCGGCCGCCAGCAGCGCGGGGACCGAGCCGAACCGTTCCACCAGGGCGGAGATCTGCACGGGCCGGAGTCTGGGGATGTGGGCGAGCATCCGGTGCCCCCGTGCGGTGACGTGCTCGTCGAGGTCCTCCGGCTCCGCGGGCAGCCCCAGACAGCGCGCGACGGGGCCGGGCAGGAGCAGGTCGGCGTCGGTCAGGGCGGCCAGCCG
>NZ_JAALEF010000204.1:0-4323 GCF_014145245.1 Dietzia sp. B44
CGACCGGCCGACGACCTCGTCCACCTGTCCCATCGCCGCCACGACGGCACGATGCAACCCGGGGGCGTCGAGGGGCGTCTCCGCGTCGCGGAGCCGCCGGGGCTCGGCAGCCAACGAGGCCAATCCGGCCGGGCGGAGCAGGGCGCCCACCGCCCATCCGCTGCCGCTGAGGTCCCGGTGGGAGACGCCGGTCGTCGGTCCGGAGAGACTGACCCCTCCGGGGTCGACGACGAGATTGGACGCCGGAAAAGGGAGCAGCTCCTGCCGGGAGGTCTCCCCCGGCGCGAGACGCCAGCGCGGGATCCAGAACCAACGGATCCGGTCACGCAGTTCCGACGGCGCGTCCTCGCGGTGGAAGGTGGGCAGCCTGTCCGGATAGAGGACCCCGCGTCGATCAGGGAGGTCGGCCATCGTCCCCTCCCCGCGTGTCGGACGCGACGGCGTCGCGAATCTTCAAGCCACTCCCGTGCATGTCCTCGTAGGTTCATCGCATGACAGAGAACACCACGCCCCGGGCCGGGGTCACCGGAGAACACACCACCGACGGCGTCCCCCACGGGTCGACCAGCCTCACGCCGTTCCTCGCCGTCGAGAGAGCGGGGGACGCGGTCGAATTCTGTTCCTCGGTGTTCGGCGCCCGGGTGGTCGACGTGACGGAGATGGGCGGGATCGTCGTGCACGCCGAACTCGACTTCGGCAACGGCCGGCTGCAACTCGGCGAGCCCAGTCCCCGGTTCGGGCTCGTGCCCCCGCCCACCGGGGAGGTGGCCTGCTATTCGATCGGGATGTACTGCGCGGACGTCGACGAGGTGGTCGACCGGGCCGCACAGGCCGGGGCCACGATCCGTGAACCCGTGAGCGAGTTCGTCTCCGGCGACAGGTACGCCTCGATCCGGGACCCGTACGGCGTCCGATGGTCGATCATGTCCCGCGTGGAGGACCTGTCGGAGTCCGAGAGCGCACGCCGGGTCGCCGAGTGGGCCGCGCAGCAGGGATAGAGATGAAAAGAGCCCGGCCAGTGGCCGGGCTCTTGCTCGCATGAACCATCCGTTGCCGGATCGTTCGTTCGGGTGGAGCTAAGGGGACTCGAACCCCTGACCCCCACACTGCCAGTGTGGTGCGCTACCAGCTGCGCCATAGCCCCGTATCGGTTGTTCCACCGTTCCCCTCTCGGCGACCGGCTCGACCAAAGTTACACCATCCCGGTTCGGCGCTCCAAATCGCCTCCGGCCCCGCCCTGGACGGGCGGGGCCGGTACCGATCGGTGCGGACCGGGGTCAGGCGAGGATGTTGTCCAGCCAGGCCGGATCGGCGATCTCCACGACCTCACCCTCGTAGGCGACCGTGGGGGTGGAGACGCGGTCGGTCACCTCTCGGATACTGTCCTGCGAGTTGTCGGCGGTGTCCGAGGCCTTCTCCATCCCGCCGTTGGTCTCCACGTTGCCGATGCACTCCACCGAGTCCGCGTTCGCGCCGGCCGCCTCGGCGGTGGCGGCCAGCTCCCTCGCCGAACGGTCGCCACCGCCCTCGGCGGGCTGCTGGGCGAAGAAGGCGTTCTTGACGTCGAAGAAGGCCGGCAGCGAATCCTTGGCCGCGACGCACTGGACGGCGGCGATGGCCCGCGTGGAATACTCGCCCGACGCCGACTGGCGGTTGAGGAAGTTGAGGGTGTGGAACTCCACGCGCAGGTCACCGGCCTCCACGGCGGAGGCGATCCGCTCACCGTTCTGCCCCTCGAAGGAGGCACACGCCGGGCACATGAAGTCCTCCCAGATCTGGACGGTCGGGGCGGTCTCCTCCCCCACCGCGATCACACCCGTGTCCGAGATCTCGATCAGCTCGTCGGCCGTCTCACCGAACGTGATCGGGTTGGCCTCGCCTCCCCGCTGGGCCATCCACACGACGCCGCCGAGGACCAGGACGGCGACGGCGATCAGGGCCGCAACCGTGATCAGCATCCCGTTGTTCTTCTTGGTCTTCAGGACCTTCGTGCTCTTGTTACCTGCGGACTTGGCGTTCACGTGTGGGTGGGCCTTTCTCTCCTGGGAAACCGTCGGCCCTTTCCGAGCGACTGGCGACTACCGAGAGGGTACCGAAACCGCCTGAGTCCTCTTTCAGGTGCGGGCAGGTGGCGAGGCCGAAATGCACCGAGCCCCCGGTCGGTGATCGACCGGGGGCTCGGCCCGATGGTGGAGCTGCCGGGAATTGAACCCGGGTCCTCCGCAGCATCGGCAGGGCTTCTCCGTGCGCAGTCCGCGTTGGCCTCTACTCGGATCTCGCCCTCATGCGGACATGTCGGCGATGACGATCCCAGTCACTGTTGGATGTCCCGACCCACCCCGTGACCGGGTGAGCCGGTGATCCCTCTAGATGATGCCGGTGACCGGGGCGAGGGCGACCCCGGGCCGACAGACTACGGGCTCGCTGTCAGGCAGCGAGGGCGTAGTCGCGCTGATTGGTATCGGCGCGTAATTGGTTGCCACGACGCTTACGGTGGTCTCTGGCCTGCACCGGCACGCTTCCCCTGCGTCAACTCACGTAGTCGAAACCACATCAGCCCCGTCAGGTCCGCCGACTCTCATCGACGGACCACTGACCCTACCCCGACCGGGGCCCCACCGCCAGGGTGAGCTCCGTCTCCACCTCAGCCCAGCGCGAGCAGTGCGATCGCCACCCCCGCCAGTGCGAGCCCCGCGATCTGGACCGCGCGAAGGCGCTCCCCTCCGTGCGTGATGGCCAGCGCCACCGTGAAGGCGGGGTAGAGCGCGGCGATCACGCTCACCAGCGAGAGCATGCCCGCCTGGGAGGCGAAGTAGAAGGCTCCGTTGGCGACCGCGTCGAACACGGCGATCACCAGGCCGATGGCGATGAGGCGCCGGGAGAACCTGAACGACTCGCGGGCGGCGAACGCCGCCGCCAGGACGACCCCGGTGGCGCCCACCCGCGACGCCGCGACCGGCCACAGCCCCTCACCCGCCGGGACCTGTGCCAGCAGGACGAAGAAGCCCGCGAACGCCAGCCCCGAGATCACCGTGAGCGCCATCAACGGCCAGGTGAGGCGACCGTGTCCGATCGACGAACCCTCGTCGCTCTCCAGTGAGACGAGGACCGTGGCGACGAGCGCCACCGACATCCCGACCAGGGCTGCCGCCCCGGGCCGCTCCCCCGCCACCAACCCGAACGCGAGCGGCACCGACGCGGCCAGAACCGCCGTGATCGGCGAGATCACGCTCATCGGCCCGCGCGCGAGCGCGACGTAGAACGACCACACCGCGAGACCTGACAGGAGGCCCGAAGTCAGCCCCCAGGCCAACCCGACCAGGGTCGGTGACCCCCCGGACACCACCGCCGCCGCCCCGACCAGCACGATCGACAGCGGGTACGACACGCTGACGACCCTCAGTGCACGGGCCCGCCGGGACGCGACCCCGCCGAGGTAGTCGCTGATGCCGTACGCCACCGCCGAGGTCGACGCCAGCGCGACCGGCATCATGCGTGCATGCCCTTGATCCTCCTGCCGAGTTCGCGAACGGCTTCGCGCTCGGCGGTCCGCTTGGCGATGTCGTGCCGTTTGTCGTGGGCCTGCTTACCCCGGGCGACGGCCAGTTCGACCTTGACCCGCCCGTTCACGAAGTAGAGGGACAGCGGGACCAGCGTGGCGTTGCCGTCCCGCACCTTGCCGACGAGCGAATCGATCTCGCGACGGTGCAGCAACAGTTTGCGGGCGCGCTTGGGCGCGTGGTTGGTCCAGTTCCCGTGGGAGTACTCGGGGATGTGGAGCCCGCGGAGCCACACCTCGCCGTCGTCGATCGTCGCGAACGCGTCGACCAACGACGCCTGGCCCTCGCGCATGCTCTTGATCTCCGTACCCAACAGCGCGATCCCCGCCTCGTGGGTGTCGAGGATGGAGTACTCGTGCCGGGCCTTGCGGTTGCTCGCGACCACGCTGCCGTCACGGCCGAGGGTCGACGCACCCTTCTTCTTGTTCTTCTTGGCCACGTCGGTTCACCTCCTCGTCCGTCCGTCGGGCAGATCCCCCACTCTAGATCAGTACGGGATCACTGCCGAACCGTGATCCGCAGCGTGGCCCACGCCGTGAGCGCGGACACCACCGCGCCCGCCACCACGAGGACCGGGGCCAGCAGCAGGATGTCGACGGTGGTGATCCGTTCCACCAGGTTCGCCCGGTACGCCTCGGCCAGCACCCTGTCGAGGAAGACGACCTTGGCCCCCAGCAGCCCGCCGACCGCGAGCAGCGAACCGACCACCGACGCCAGCACGGCTTCCACCACGAACGGCAGCTCGGTGTACCAGCGGCTCCCA
>NZ_JAALEF010000204.1:4370-17418 GCF_014145245.1 Dietzia sp. B44
CGGTCCGGCGGGTGAAGGCCGCGATCTGCGTCATGTTGGCGATGAGCAGGACGGTGGCCAGGAGCTGGACCACCGCGACGGCGAACGCGGCGTTCCGGATGCCGTCCAGGACGGAGAAGACGCGCTCGACCAGCTCCCCCTGTCCCTGCACGACCTCGATCCCCGCGACACCCTCCAAGTCCTCGGCCACGGATTCCGCGCGGGTGGGGTCGTCGAGGGTGAGCGTGAATCGCGACCCCAGGGCGTCCGGGGAGGTCGACTCCACCAGGACGGGGTCGGTGGAGGCGAAGAGCTCGACGAACTCCTCGTACGTCTCCTGCGGGTTCTTGTACTCCACCGAGGCCACGCCGGCCGTGGCCTCCAACTCGTCCCGGATCTCACCGCACGCCGAGGTGCAGTCGGGGTCCTCGAGGGAGATGGCCCGGTCCACGTAGACACGGAACTCGTTGAGGTAGTCGTATTTGACCTGGCTGGCCGAGGCGGTCATGACCACCAGCACCCCGGCGCCGAGCATCGCCAACGCGACGGCGGTGGTGATGATCATGGCCAGCGTCATCGACAGGTTGCGGCGCAGGCCCTGTGCGACCTCGGACGCGATGAACCGCGCGGCCATCAGCGCCCCACCCCGTAGGTGCCGCGGGAGTCGTCGCGGACGACCCTTCCGTCGACCAACTCCACCACGCGGCGTCGCGAGCGGTCGACGATGTGTCGGTCGTGCGTGGCCATGAGGACCGTGGTCCCGGTCCGGTTGATCCGGTCGAGCAGCAGCATGATGTCCTCGCTGGTCTCGGGGTCGAGGTTGCCGGTCGGCTCGTCGGCGAGCAACAGCCTCGGTCGGTTGACGAACGCCCTCGCGATCGCCACACGTTGCTGTTCACCGCCGGAGAGCTCGTGCGGTCGGCGACCGGCCTCACGACCCAGACCCACCATCTCGAGCGTCTCGGGGACGACCTTGTCGATCGTCCGGCGGGACTTACCGATCACCTGCAGCGCGAACGCCACGTTCTCGGCCACGGTCTTGTCCGGCAGCAGACGGAAATCCTGGAAGACGCAGCCGAGCGAGCGACGCAGCGACGGCACGGACGAGGCCTTCATCCTGGTGAGGTCGTGGCCGGCGACGACCAGGGTCCCGGAGTCGGGCCGGTCCTCGCGGAGCAACAGGCGCAGGAAGGTCGACTTTCCCGACCCGGAGGCGCCGATGAGGAAGGCGAACTCGCCCTCGGCGATCTCGACGGTCACGTCGGACAGAGCCGGACGCGTCGAGGACGCGTACGACTTGGTCACATGGGAAGCACTGATCACTCGAGTAGCGTAGCGCTACTCCAGTCACACGGCAGGCAAAGGACCCTTCGGTGTCAGCTCGTGGTCACGGGATTCCCACCGGCCCCGGCGTCGCCGGAATCCTCTCCCTGCTGCGCCTGCTCCTGCGGCGACTGTTCCTGCGGTGACTGCTGCGGCGGCGCCTGCTGCCCGGTCGCTCCCGTGGGGGACGTCGGGGTCTGGCGTCCCGGCGGCGGCGTCGTTCCGGTGACCGGCGGGGACGTCTGCGGAGTGGCGGTCGGAACCGTCGTCTGGTCGACCGTGGTCCCCGGGGTCGGCGACTCCTCGACGGGTGTCGTCCCCTCGGCCGGCGCGGGCGGTTCGGTCTCGGCGGTGTCCGTCTGGGGCGGTGGGGTACCGAAACTGGCGACCGGCTGGTCCTTGACCAGCGAATAGAGCATCGCGAACAGGACGAACGCCACCAGCAGGATCGCGGTGGTCCGCGACATCCTGAAGAACTCCCCGAGCAGGGACACGATCTTCGGTCGCGGCCGACGGGACGGCGCATCGGGATCAGTGGTCCCCCCGAGACCCAGCGGATCGCCGCTGATCAGGGGCTCACGCGTGGTCGCCGCCTCGGTCCGCGCGCTGTCCTCGGCCTCCGGGCCGAGCTCGCGGGACGAGACCGCGTCGGAGGTCGTGGACTCAGGTGTGTGGTCGTCGGGCGTGTGGTCTTCGGCTGTCGTGTCGTCGTCTCGGCGCTCGGCCATCACGCGCTCCCCTCTCCGGTCTGCGGTCGGAGCATGCCCGCCCGGATCGCGGCCAGGGCCTCGGGCTCCAGAACGATCCCCTCCGCGCGGAACCGACGCAGGATGACCGCGCGCATCCGTCGGCCCACCTCCCACTGCATGCCGGGCTTGGTCCGGGCCAGCAACCGGATCACGGTCTGCTCCAGCCGGATCGACTGCACACCCATCACGGTGGGTTCGTCCAGGACGTACTGGCCCACCCGCTCGTCGTCGGTGATCTCGCGACAGACCTGTGCGAGCACCTCGTTGGCCTTGTCCATGTCGGCGTTGTTGGGCACCGGGACGTCGATGATCGCACGCGCCCAGTCCTGCGACTGGTTGATCGCGGTGACGATCTGGCCGTTAGGGACGATCACCGCCTCGCCGTCGAGGGTCCGCAGGCGGGTGATGCGCAGGGTGACGTCCTCGACGGTTCCCGCGGTGACGCCCGTCGCAGTGGTGAGCTCCACGATGTCGCCGTAGCCGTATTGACGCTCGGCCAGGACGAAGAACCCGGCCAGGAAGTCCTGGACGATCTTCTGGGCACCGAAGCCCAGCGCCGCACCGAGCACGGTGGCCGGGGCGACGAGTGCGACCAGGTTGACGCCGAAGCGCAGGAGGATCTGGATTCCGAACAGGATGTACAGCACGCCCACGGCGACGTACGAGATCACCTGGATCAGCGAGTGGAGGTGCTTGGACTCCTCCGACCAGAAATCCTCGTCGGTGTGTTTGGCGTCGATCCGACCGGTCCACATCCGCGCGATCTTGGCGATCACCCGCGTCATCAGGGCGGCGCCCAGCACGAGGAGGACGACCTCGAGGCCGTTGTTGCTGAGCCAATTCAGGATGGGATTGAAGTCAGTCTGGAACCTCACTCCGCGTCGGCCCCCTCCCGCATCCGCCACCGGATGCCCGCCTCGATGAACCCGTCCAGGTCGCCGTCCAGGACCGCCGACGGGTTGTTGACCTCGAACTCCGTCCGCAGGTCCTTGACCATCTGGTACGGGTGCAGGACGTACGACCGCATCTGGTTACCCCAGGAGGCGTTGCCGCCCGAACCGAGCGCGTCCATGGCGGCCCGCTCCTCCTGTTGCTTGCGTGCGAGCAGCTTGGCCTGCAGGACCTTCATGGCCGCGACCTTGTTCTGCAACTGCGACTTCTCGTTCTGACACGTCACCACGATCCCGGTGGGGACGTGGGTGAGGCGGACCGCCGAGTCGGTCGTGTTGACGGACTGCCCGCCGGGGCCGGACGAGCGGTAGACGTCGACGCGCACCTCGTTCTCGTTGACCTCGATCGAGTCGGTCGTCTCCACCACCGGCAGCACCTCGACCTCGGCGAACGAGGTCTGCCGCCTGCCCTGGTTGTCGAACGGGCTGATGCGGACGAGTCGGTGGGTCCCCTGCTCGACGGAGAGTGTGCCGTACATGTACGGGTCATGGACGACGAAGGTCGCCGACTTGATGCCCGCCTCCTCCGCGTACGAGGTGTCGTACACCTCGACCTTGTGGCCGGCCTTCTCCGCCCACCGCACGTACATGCGCATGAGCATCTCGGCGAAGTCCGCGGCATCGACACCGCCGGCACCGGCACGGATGTTGACCACGGCCTCACGCTGGTCGTACTCGCCGCTGAGCATCGTCTTGACCTCGATCGCCTCGACGTCCTCACGCAGCTGGAGGCGCTCGGCGTCCGCGTCCTCGACAGCTCCGTCCCCCTCCTCCTCCGCCAGCTCGTACATCAGCGGGAGGTCCTCGATGCGTTGGCGCAGCTCGCGACACCTGCGCAGGTCGGCCTGGATGTAGGAGAGCTCGCTGGTGACCTTCTGCGCCCGGTCCTGGTCGTTCCACAGGTCGGGGTCGGCGGCCATCTGCTCCAGCTCGTCGACACGGCGGGCGAGCTCCTCGATGTCGAGGACCTTCTCGACCGTAGTCATGGTGGCGTCGAGGGCTGCGATGTCGGCGGAAACGTCGGGGTGCACGGGATCCAACTCTACGCGGCCGGGCGTCCGCCCCGCGTTTCCCCACCCGCCACCCTCCCGCGGTCCGGCGCACACCCCGTCGTCGACTCACGGGGGTAGCGTCGCGGGCGACGGACCCGCTACCGCCCGAGGTCAGCGGGCCACTGCGGCCCAGCGGAGGAAACCGATGTCCCCTGAGACCCGCCACCTGCGCCCTCCGTCCGACGAGGCCGTCGCCCCGATGACGGACGCGGACCTGGCCGCCAGACTCGTCGTCGACGCCGGGTCCCTGGCTCGACGTCTGCGCGAGGACGGCCTGGACGTCCGTCACAAGACCTCGGTCTCCGACGTGGTCACCGAGGCCGACAGGGCCGCCGAACGCCAGATCACCGCCCTCCTGGCCGGCCACCGCCCTGACGACGGGGTCCTCGGCGAGGAGGGCACCCTGGTCCCCGGTCGTCACGAACGCAGGTGGGTCGTGGACCCGGTCGACGGGACCTACAACTTCGTCAGCGGCTCGGACTACTGGTGTTCGGCCGTGGCCGTCACCGGGCCCGACGACTACCTGCTCGGGGCCGTCCACCGGCCCGTCACCGGGGACACCTTCGTCGGGGGTTCGGACGTACCCACCCGTCGGAACGGCGTCCCCGTGACCCGCCTCACCCCCGGCGACCTCGCCGCCGGCAGTCTGGCCACCTATCTCCACCCTCCGTTCTTCGCCGACCCCGACCTCGCCGACCCCTTCCACCGGGTCAGCCGCGGTGCGGCGACGATCCGGATGCTCGGATCGGGCTCCGTCGACCTGGCGTCGGTCGCCTGCGGCGTCCACTCGGTGTGGTGTCAGCACTCGTGCCCGGAGTGGGACTGGCTCCCCGGACGGGCCCTGGTCGAGGGCGCGGGTGGGCTCTGCGCGACCGTCGAGGTGAACGGCTACGACTGGTTCGTGGCGGGCCGTCCGGGGGCCGTCGAGCACGCCGTGGCGCTCCTCCGGGGCTGAGCCCGAGGCTCTCACCAGGGGCTGGGACGACTTGAGGGCAAAGTCTGGCGTTCGGAACTTACTCCGAAGTAAGATGTCCACGACAGCACCGTCCACCGTCCGTCACGAGAACAGCTGGTGATGATGAGCAAGAACCCCACGTCCCCGTCCACCACCGGACGCGCGGAGGCCTCCACCCCGGGTAAGAACCCCACGAGGATCGACGCGATCGGAGCCGCGATGCGCGCGCTCACGACGATCACCGGGTCGGAGTTCGCCGAGCGCTTCAATCTGCGCCAGAAGGTCGACCGGGTCACCTACGAGGCCACCAAGACCGGCTTCAAGACCCTCGG
This sequence comes from Dietzia sp. B44, assembly GCF_014145245.1. Lineage (NCBI taxonomy): Bacteria > Bacillati > Actinomycetota > Actinomycetes > Mycobacteriales > Dietziaceae > Dietzia > Dietzia sp. B44. The sequence continues at coordinate 9,711 of NZ_JAALEF010000204.1, forward strand.
CGCCGCCACCAAGTCGTTCAAGAAGGTCTCCGGATCCGGCGCGCCCAAGCGTCTGCCCGACGCCGACTCCGAGGCGAGGCCCGACCTGTTCGACCTCACCCTGGACGACGACCAGCAGATGATCGTCGAGACAGTCCGGGACTTCGCCGCCGAGGTCATCCGGCCGGCCGCGCACGACGCCGACGCCGCCGCCGAGGCACCCGCGTCGCTGCTCGAGCGCTCGGCCGAGATCGGCGCCACCATGCTCAACGTGCCCGAGGAGTTCGAGGGCATCGCGTCCGAGCGCGGTGTGGTGACCAACTCGCTGGTCGCCGAGGCCCTGGCCTACGGCGACATGGGCCTGGCCCTGCCGATCCTGGCCCCCTCCGGCGTGGCCACCACCCTGACGCAGTTCGGCTCGGACACCCAGCAGAAGTCATACCTCCCGGCGTTCGCCTCCGAGCAGGTCCCCGCCGCCGCCGTCGTGGTGGCCGAGCCGCAGCCACTCTTCGACCCGTTCAATCTCAAGACCACCGCCACCCGCACCGTCGGCGGGTTCACGCTCAGCGGCGTCAAGTCGATGGTGCCCACGGCCGGCAGCGCGGAACTCTTCGTCGTCGCCGCCTCCCTCGACGGCGCGCCGACCTTCTTCGTCGTGGAATCCGACACCGACGGACTCGTGGTGGAGGCCGACCCGTCCATGGGCCTGCGCGCCGCCGGCCTCGGCCGACTCGTCCTCACCGACGTCTCCCTTCCCGCCGACGCCATCCTCGGTGGCGCTGACGTCTCGCCGGAGGACCGGTCCTCGGCCTACGCCGACGTCATCCGCCTGTCGCGTCTGGGCTGGGCCTCCCTCGCCGTGGGCACCTCCCACGCCGTCCTGGACTACGTGACCCCGTACGTCAAGGAGCGTCACGCCTTCGGCGAGCCCATCGCCCACCGGCAGGCGGTCGCGTTCGCCGTGGCCGACATGGCCACCGAACTCGACGGCATGCGCCTGGTCACCTGGCGCGGCGCCGCCCGCGCCGAACAGGGACTGTCCTTCGCCCGCGAGGCCGCGCTGGCCCGCAAGATCGCCGCGGACAAAGGTATGAAGATCGGCCTCGACGGTGTCCAGCTGCTCGGTGGCCACGGGTTCACCAAGGAACACCCGGTCGAGCGGTGGTATCGCGACCTGCGCGCCGTGGGAGTGGCCGAGGGCGTGGTGGTCCTGTGACGTCCGCCCGCTCCGCCACACTCCCGAACCGGACCAAGGACCTGAAGCGATGATCAATCTCGAAATCCCCAAGAAGCTGCAGGCGGGTGCAAACCAGGCCCGCCAGGTGGCCATGCAGATCTTCCGACCCATCTCCCGCAAGTACGACCTCGCCGAGCATGAGTACCCCGTCGAGCTGGACACCCTCAAGGCCATGATGGAGGCCATGGAGGACGCCGGTCAGGCGGCCTCCGGCGCCACCATGGGATCAGGTCGCGCACCCCGGCGCGAGGGCGTGTCCAACGGCGGCAATATGAAGTCGCTGCTCAATGCCATCGAGACCTGCTGGGGCGACGCGGGATTGACCTTGTCCGTCCCCGGCCAGGGGTTGGGTAACTCCGCCATCGCCGCCGTGGCGAGCGACGAGCAGATGCAGAAGTTCGGCCGGGTGTGGGCCTCGATGGCCATCACCGAGCCCGAATTCGGCTCCGACTCGGCCGCCGTCTCGGCCACCGCGCGGTTGGACGGCGACGAGTACGTCATCAACGGCACCAAGATCTTCGTGACCTCGGGCCAGCGCGCGGATCACATCGTGGTGTGGGCGACCCTGGACAAGAGCAAGGGCCGCGCCGCGATCAAGTCCTTCGTCGTGCCCCGGGACCATCCCGGCGTCTCCGTCGACCGGCTGGAGCACAAGCTCGGCATCCGGGCCTCGGACACGGCGCAGATCAGCTTCACCGACTGCCGGGTCCCCAAAGAGAATCTTCTGGGCGATCCGGAGGTCCGCGTGGACAAGGGCTTCGCTGGTGCCATGCAGACTTTCGACAACACCCGGCCGCTGGTCGCCGGCATGGCCGTGGGCGTCGCCCGGGCCGCGCTCGAGGAGATCCGCACCCTCCTCGAGGAGGCCGGCATGGAGATCGACTACGACCGTCCGGCCACCAGCCAGCCGGCCGCCGTCGCCAAGTACCTCGACCTCGAAGCCGACTGGGAGGCTTCCTACCTGCTCACGCTCCGCGCGGCGTGGATGGCAGACAACAAGATGCCCAACACCAAGGAGGCATCGATGTGCAAGGCCAAGGCCGGGCGCACCGGTTCCGCCGTGACCCTGGGCGCGGTCGAGCTGGCCGGCAGCTACGGCTACTCCGAACGCAGCTTCCTGGAGAAGTGGTCGCGCGACTCCAAGATCCTCGACATCTTCGAGGGCACGCAGCAGATCCAGCAGCTGGTGATCGCGCGGCGCATCCTCGACCTGTCGAGCGCCGAACTGAAGTGAGCCGCGGCCGTATGCGCGGTTGAGAACGACGGACGCCTCCGTGGATCATTGATCCGCGGAGGCGTTCCTCGTTCGCGGGGCTCGCCCTTCCCGCACCCGTCCCACCCGAGCAGGTGCCCCGAGAGGAGCAGTTCCGATGGCGGCTGACGACGTTCCCCTGTTCAGGGCCCCGATGCGGTCGAGGGACGACGCCGTGGCGGACGGGGTGGGTGTCGAGCGGGGCCTGCGCGTCGGGCTCTGCGGCATGGGCGGCCGCCTGGCGGGGCCGCCACCCTCATCGCTCGCCGAGGCGGTCGACGCCGCCGCGGCGCAGCACGACGACAGGCTGGCCCGCCGCCTCGAACGGTTCGCCCGGGTGCCCGACGGTGCATATGTGTGGACCCGGGACGTCGACGGCAACTACTGGCTCGGGCGTCTCGGGGGGCCGTGGCGCCACGACGACTCGGACGAGGCGCACGAGGTGGACCTGGTCCACGTCCGGGACTGCCGGTGGCGATCGGAGCCGACAGACCGGTCGATCGTCCCCGCCGCCGTGCGGGCCACGTTCGCCCGGGGTGGCCGCAACTGGCAGCGCATCCGGTCGGAGGCGGGTGCGGCCGAGACCGAAGAACTGTGGAGGCGATGAGGGGCGTCGAACTACGTGCTACCCGGTCAGAGCCGGATCCACGAACTGCTCGTCCGCCTCGGCCCACACGTCCTCGCGTCCGATACCGTCGGGGTCGAGCCGATCGACCGTCTCGGGTAGGTACACCATCCGCACCACCTCCTGACCGTTCTGTTCCTCCGGCTGGTCCCCGGGCGCGGTGAACGCGGTGATCTCCACCGTCCCCGACCAGTCGGACCCCTGAACGGCCCGGAGCACGGCGATCGAACCGTCCTGCGCACTCTCCACGGCGGAGGACGGGGTGGGCCCCTGCCGGATCGGGAAGTCCACGGCCACGAGTCCCGGTTCGAACTCGACGCCGGCGTCCTCCACCTCCGCCGTGATGGCGTCGGCGAGCGCCGTCTGGGGGTCCTCCGCAGCGGGCTGCGCGGACTCCTCGGCGTTACCCGTGAACAAGAACACCAGGACGCCGACGACGACCACCACGACGACCAGCGCGAGGATCATGAACATTCCGCGGCTCGCCCGGTCGCGTCGCTCGGGGGGAACAGGGGTGTCGGTGTGGGTCATGGGGTCACCTCTCGTCCGGGGTGACCCCAGTCGTACCAGGCGGGCCGGTGATCCACACCGGTTTCGGGCGGCCGGTCCGGCCGCCGGTCAGGCCATCCGGAAGCCGCGTCCGGGCCAGTTCCGGTCGGTGGCGTCGGCCACGATCGCGTCGAACGAGTACGCCAGCGCCGGGAGGAACACGGGTGACTGCACGGGGTGGAGGCAGGACGGCAGGAGAGCGCCGATGCTTCCGACCGATCCCGCGGCCGGCGGCATGTGTCCGCCGGACAGCAACCCCACGAGGCGGCCGTCGCGGGTCACGGGCCCGCCGGAGTCCCCGTATCCGGCGCAGGCGTGGCTCCAGAACTCGGCTCCGTCGCGCTGCCACGTGATGCCGCAGGTATGCCCCGTGGACATCCCGTCTTTGCAGACCACGTCGCCGAATTCCGGGGCGGGACCGCGTCCGGTGACCCCGGGTTGGCGCACGGGCACCACGACGCCCGGGTTGAGGCGGATCACCGAGTAGTCGAGGATCTCGTTGCGCGTCGCGACGGTGCCGATGACACCGGCTCCCGGGTCGCCCCGGAGGATGACCGGGGCGTTGATCCGATCGCTGCAGTGGGCGGCGGTGAAGGCGACGGGCGTGCCGGCGGCGTCGTAACCCGCCGCGGTGAGGGTGCACCCGGCAACGCCGTTGACCAGCACGGGGGTGCCCCCGGAGACCGGGATCGCGGCCTGGGCCGCGGCGGGGGCCGCGAGGGCGGTCGCACCGGCCATCACGGCGGTCACTGCGAGCTTGGCCAGACCGGTGAACCTCATGAGCGTGTCCTTCCCACCCCGGCAGACTGCCCGGGTATACGCGCTCACAGCCTAACGGGCGCGGGCTCCGACTGCACGACGGGCGCGGGCCGCCCCTCGCGGCGGCCCGGCCGTCTGACGTGCCCGGTCGAACTGAGCTCCCCTCGACCTCAGTGCCCCTCGACCGTGATCCTGATCGAGGGGCACTCGCCCGGGTCGCCACCGATATGCGCCCAGATGGCTTCGACCACGGGCCGGAGGAACAACTCCCCCACCTGGTCGACGAGCGTCCGGACCACCTGGACCTTGTCCGAGGTCCGCGTGGAGGCGAGACCCCCGCGCCGCAGCCCCTCGACCTCCCTGGTGGTGAGGTCGACGATCGCCTCCAGCAGCGGGGCCCCGCGGCCGTCGGGCTCCAGCAGGGCCCGGTTGAGGTAGCTCACGAGCTGCGGGTTCTGCCGGAGCATCTCGCGGACGGCGACGTTCCGGGCCTCCACCACCTCCGCGGCCGTCCCGGTGTGCTCCACCGTCGACAACGCCCCGACCACCCGCTCCACCACGAGATCGTCCACGGCGCGGCGCAGGCCGTCCTTGGTGCCGAAGTGGTGCTGGATCAGTCCGATCGTCACCCCGACCTCGGCGGCCACCCGGCGCATCGAGACCCTGTCCTCGCCGTACTCGGCGTACAGGGCCAGTGCGGCGTAGCGGATCCGCGCCCGCGCCGTGAGGTCCCCGTCCGCCGCCACGCCCCGGTCGGCAGTGGTTCCGGCCATGCGCCCCACCCCTTCCCCGCCCTCGAACGGCGTCTGCGTTCGGTCGATGCCTGAGACGATACCGCGACAATACGATTGCATAGCAAAGCATGCACTCGTATTGTGGTGGTCGAGCGGGGCCGCCCGGGCCCACGCGACCGACCCCTGGAGACTCCCCGTGTTCGAGACCGCCCCCTACCGCTCCCCGTGGATGACCGACGACCTGGACGCCCTCCGCGCCCACACGCGTGCGTTCCTGGACAAGGAGACCGCGCCGAACCTCGAGCGGTGGGCCGCCGAGGGCGCCGTGGACCGCGGGTTCTGGAACAAGGCCGGCGATGCGGGCCTGCTGTGCATCTCCATCCCCGAGGAGTACGGCGGCGGCGGGGGCACGTTCGCGCACGAGACGGTCATCGCCGAGGAGCAGACCCGCGCGCTCGACGACGGCTGGGGCAACTCGGTCCACAGCACGATCGTGGCCCACTACCTGCTCCAGTACGGAACGGAGGAGCAGAGGACCCGCTTCCTGCCCAAGCTCGCCACCGGCGAGATGGTGGGGGCGATCGCCATGACCGAGCCCGGAGCGGGGTCCGACCTCCAGGCGCTGCGCACCACGGCGGTCCGGGACGGCGACGACCTGGTGGTCAACGGCGCCAAGACGTTCATCTCGAACGGCATGCACTGCGACCTGCTGATCATCGTGGCCCGCACCGGCGGCGAGGGCGCCCAGGGGTTGTCCCTGCTCCTCGCCGAGACCACCGACCTGCCGGGTTTCGACCGCGGTCGCAAGCTCGACAAGATCGGTCTGAAGTACCAGGACACGATGGAGCTGTTCTTCGACGACATGCGGATCCCCGCCGCCAACATCCTCGGCGGCGAGGAGGGTGAGGGCCAGGGCTTCATCCAGCTCATGCAGCAGTTGCCCCAGGAGCGGCTCATCATCGCCGTCACCGCCGTGGCGGCGGCCGAGACCGCGGTCCGGCTCGCGATCGACTACGCCAAGGAGCGCGAGGCGTTCGGCAAGCCCATCCTGAAGTTCCAGAACCTCCGCTTCGAGCTGACCGAGTGCAAGACCGAGGCCCTGGCCGCGCGCACCCTCCTGGACCACTGCATCACCCTGCACCTGGAGGGCAAGCTGGACCCGGCCACGGCGTCCATGGCCAAGTACTTCTGCACCGACAAGCAGTGCGAGATCATCGACCGCTGCCTCCAGGTCTTCGGCGGCTACGGCTTCATGACCGAGTACCCGATCGCGCGGATGTACGCCTCCGCCCGCGTGCAGAAGATCTACGGCGGGACCAACGAGATCATGAAGGAACTGATCTCCCGGACGCTCTGATACCGGCTCATCAGATTTCGATCGTGATCGCACGGACGGCGTCACGGCCCGCCCGGTTGGCCCCCACGGTCGACTGGGACGGGCCGTAGCCGATCAGGAACAGTCGCGGCTCGTCGAGCGCCCGTCCGTCGACCACACGGATCCCCCCGGCCGGGGTGCGCAGACCGAGCGGCGCCAGGTGGGAGACGGCGGGCCGGAACCCGGTGGCCCACAGGATCGCGTCGGCGGGTTCGAGCGTCCCGTCCGGCATCCGCACCCCGTCGGGCTCGATCCGGGTGAACATCGGGTGTCGGACGAGCGCCCCGCGGGCCTCCGCGCGATCGATCCACGGGGTGCGGTACATGCCGGTCACCCGGATCACGCTCTCCGGCGCCAGCCCCATGGCCGTGCGCTCGGCGACCGCGGAGATGGCGGCCGAGAAGTTCTCCGGGGGCGGTCCCGTGGCCCACTCGATCTCCCGTCGGGTCACCCAGAAGGTGTCGGCCACGCGCGAGATCTCCTCGAGCAGCTGGGTCGCCGAGATCCCCGAGCCCACGACCACCACGCGCTGCCCGGCGAACTCCTCGGCCCGGACGTAGTCGTGGACGTGGACGTGGCGCCCGCGGAAGCTCTCGCGGCCGGGGTAGTGCGGCCAGAAGGGTCGCGTCCACGTCCCCGTGGCGTTGATGACGTACCGCGCGTGCCACACCTCGTCGTCGTCACCGGCCCCGTCGGACCGGGTGGTGACGACGACGAGGCGGCCGTCTCCCGTGCCGTCCCGCCGGTCCGGGGTGCGGCGCACCTGCCGCACCCACACCGGTCGCCTGACCCCCAGCGAGAACCGCTCCTCGTAGTCGGCGAAGTAGGCGGGCAACACCTCCCGGCTGGGCAGTGCGGGATCCACCTCGGGCACCGGGACGCCTGGGAGCCCGAAGATCCCGTTGACGGTGCTCATGGTGAGCGACTCCCACCGGTGCCGCCACGCCCCGCCGGGGCCGTCCTCGCCGTCGAGCATGACGTAGGTCCGATCGCCGGCGGTGGACCGGTCGGCGGGGACGAAGCCCCGGCGCTGCAGGTGGTACCCGGCGGACAGTCCGGCCTGCCCCGCACCGATCACCACCACGTCGACGTCGATCATCACGACATCATCGTCGCGCACCGGCCTCGGGGCGGGTGACCGGGCGGGTGGCCGGGCGGGTCATGCGGGAGCCGAGCGGTGCGCGCGGGCGATGCCGGC
>NZ_JAALEF010000205.1:0-3381 GCF_014145245.1 Dietzia sp. B44
TCCGTGCATGAGTTCAGCGGCCCTGTCGACCGTGGCGCCGAAGGCCTCGCCGATCGCCTGGTGTCCCAGGCACACGCCCAGCACCGGGACACCCGCGCGCCCACAGACCCCGATCAGCGGGATCGTCGCTCCCGCCCGGTCCGGCGTCCCCGGGCCCGGGCTCAGCAGGACGCCGTCGAACTCGGCGACCACGCCCGCGAGCGACGCCGGGTCGTAGCCGCCGTCCGGGCCGGCGAGTCTCTCGTCGTCGTTCCGCCACACCTCGCACGTCGCGCCCAGCTGTCCCAGGTACTGGACCAGGTTGTAGACGAAGCTGTCGTAGTTGTCGACGACGAGGATGCGCATAGATGCAGCGTACTGCTGTCGTCGGGATGAACGTCCCCGGCGGGTCTTGGTAGAGTGGCCTGGATCAGCCCCACCAGTGCGAGGACGTCATGCCCAAGTCAAAGGTCCGGTCGAAGACCGAGTACACCGACGCGGCCGTCAGCCGCACCCCCGTCAAGGTCAAGGGGACGCCCACCGCGCAGTGGTACCTGATCGTGATGTTCGGTCTCATGATCCTGGGCCTGGCGTGGTTGGTGACCTACTACATCGCCGGTGAGCGGATCCCGTTCATGCAGTCCCTCGAGACCTGGCAGAACTTCGCCATCGGTTTCGGGCTGGCCGTGGTCGGGCTGCTCATGACCATGAACTGGCGCTGACACCCGTTCTACCGGAACCCCGTTCCCCGCATTCCACAGCTTAATTCACAGGTCACCCCCCGCACGACGCGGGGGGTGACCTGCATTTTCTCATCGAATTGACATCCATGCAGGTCACGGTGGTGTATTCGGCGAAGTGACCGGTGTTAGCGATGCCCGCGCCCGCGCACACAGGCTGTGGACAACTCCCTCCACACTGGGGATAAACCCTCGACGACGACGACGAGGACGACGCCGCAGGTCGGGGTGCTGCCCTCTCGAACGCGGATCGAACTCCACCCGTGTGATTCATCCACACTGTGGATTCCGCCTGTGGATAAGGGAGGATGGCGGGATGAGTGAGACAACGGCGTCCACCGGCGGACACCAGGCCGCGTCGTGGGGCCCGGGGACCCTGTGGCCGGCCGCGCAGATCGCCCTCGGGGTCGGTGCGGTGGTGGTGGGACTGACCAACCGGGATCCCCTGGGGCTCATCCTCACCGGGCTGCTGGCGCTGCTCGTGGTCCCCGCGGGGGTGATGCAGTTGATGCGGCGTCCCCGGATAGAGGTGGTGGACGGACAGCTCGCGATCAAGAAGCTCGGTGGCGTGGTGTTCGTGCCGCCGGCGCAGGTCGTCGAGGCGCGCGCGCTCGGGGTCGCGAGATGGGGCGTGCGCCAGCACCTCATGCGACTGGAGTACGTGGACGACCGGGGGCGGGAGCAACTCGACGTGTTCACGCGGGGAGACCTGGGGACCGATCCGCGTGAGGTGAGGGAGAGGCTGGTGGGCCTGGGATTCGGGGGGACTCGGGGGCCGGGGTCCGGCGGCTCGGATGCCACGGGGTCGGATACCGGCGGGTCGGATACCGGCGGCCCCGGATCTATCGCCTGAGGACGTAACCCCACTGCATGGTGTCGGCCGCGTACCAGGCGGCCACGGCGACGAGCGCCACCAGTCCCAGGTAGGCGAGCCACGACACGGTCTCCCGACCGCCACGACCCACCCGTCCCGGCAGTCGACGGGGCAGGACCACCAGGACGAGCGCTCCGAGCGCGCCCACCACCAGGCCGCCCAGGTGGGCGGCGAGGGAGATGCCGGGAACGAGGAAGCTCACGCCGATGTTGAGCACCAGCAGTATCCCGATCCCCTTGACGTCGAGGCGCATCGACATCGCGACGATCGCGTACGCACCCATGAGGCCGAAGATGGCGCCGGACGCCCCGGCCGTGAGCGCGTTCTGGCCGTAGAACATCACGGCGACGGAGCCGCCGAAGGCCGAGACCAGGTACAGCGCGAAGAACCGGGCGTGTCCGATGCTGCGCTCGATGCCCAGACCGAGGATCCACAGCATGTACATGTTGAGCAGGAGGTGCATCGGCCCGAAATGCTGGAAGGCCGAGGTCATCAGGCGCCACCACTCGTCCCGCGCCGCGACCAGCGGCGGATAGAGCGCCGTGGCCTCGAACAGCGCCGAGGTGTGGTTGCCGAGCATGCTCCGCGACTGGGCGACCGTGGCGGCGTAGACCGCGAGGTTGGCGGTGATGAGCCACGCGGTCACCGGCTGGCGTCGGAAGAAGCGGGAGACGGCGCCGCCGCTGTGCGTCTGGGTGGTCATGGGCTGGTGTGCTGTCACCGTTCCTGGATCGTCGTGGATAGACCGACGGCGCGGGACCGGTGTTCCGGTGCCCGCGCCGCTGGCCGGGCCGTGTCGCCACGACCCTGTGGATCAGGAGTCAGGAGATCAGGAGTCAGGAGATCTCGATCGACTCGATCACGATGTCCTCGACCGGGCGGTCCATGGCGCCGGTCTTGGTGGTGGCGATGGCGTCGATGACCTTCTGCGAGTCGGCGTCCGCGACCTTCCCGAAGATGGTGTGCCGGTTGTTCAGGTGCGGAGTCGGGCCCACGGTGACGAAGAACTGCGAACCGTTGGTCCCCGGGCCGGCGTTGGCCATGGCCAGCAGGTACGGCTCGGTGAACTGGAGCTCCGGGTGGAACTCGTCCTTGAACTGGTAGCCCGGGCCGCCGCGGCCGGTTCCCGTGGGGTCGCCGCCCTGGATCATGAACCCGGAGATGACGCGGTGGAAGATCGAACCGTTGTAGAACGGGCCGGACTTCTCGCCCTTGGCGTTGGCCTGGGAGTAGTCCTTCGACCCGTCGGCCAGACCGACGAAGTTCGCGACCGTCTCCGGGGCGTGGTTGCCGAACAGATCGACGACGATGTCGCCCTTGTTCGTGTGGATGGTTGCCTTCTGCGTTGCGATGCTCACGACGACCATCCTGCCACGCGGTCCCGGTGGATGTCGGCGAGGTGGTGGTCGCTGTCCGAGGGCTGTGCCACCATCTACCCATGAGCACACGAAGCGATCGCGCCGCCGAGCGTAAGGCCATCAAGTCCGCCGAGAAGGACCTGAAGAACGCCGGCACCGCCGCCCGGAAGGCGTTCGACCTCAAGGATCCCCGCTTCCTCGGGGAGGCCGCCGTGGCCGCGACCCGTGGGCCCGCGGGCCTGGCCCTCTTCGGCGCGAGCCGCGGTATCCAGGTGCTGCGGGACCGCCGCGCGGAACAGGCGGAGATCCTGGGCACGCTGGCCGCGGACGCCAAGCAGCACGCCGAGGACCTCCGGGAGCAGTCGTCCGTTCTCACCGCCCCCCAGGAGAAGCCCAAGTCCCGGCGCCGCCTCGCCCCCCTGTGGATCGT
>NZ_JAALEF010000206.1:0-9445 GCF_014145245.1 Dietzia sp. B44
GCCGCAGGCGACGCTCGACGACCTCCTCGGGCCGATCCGGCGGTGGCTCGACGTCGCCGACGCCGGTTCCTCCGAAGCCTCCGCATCTGCTGAGGAGCCCGCCACCCCGACCGGCCGCCTCGACCTGATCGAGGGCGCCGGTGGCGTGCTCGTGCGCCTGGGCACCGACCTCACGGTGCTCGACCTCGCCCGGTCACTCGCCGCCCCGGTGGTCGTGGTGGCCCGCGCGGGACTGGGCACACTGTCCGAGACCGAGCTCGCGGTCCGCGCGATCGAGTCAGCGGGACTCCGGTGTGCCGGGATCGTGATCGGCTCGTGGCCGTACGAACCGGACCTCGCCGAGCGCCTCAACCTGGAGGATCTGCCCCGACTGACCGGGGTCCCGGTGCTCGGCCGGGTGCCCGCGGGGGCAGGTCGGCTAGAGCCCGCGGAGTTCGCCCGTCTCGCGCCGGGGTGGTTCAGCGATAGGTTTCTTGCTTCGCTTCCAGAAGAGAATCAGTATTCGTAGGCGGGATCTGAATCGATGATCCTCGCGAACATGTTCTCCATCGGTGCGAGGTCACCCGCGGATCTCGCTACATGGCACGCATTGTGCAGTTCAACCGAATCAGTTCGCTGCCAGTCCAACCCGACGCCAGTCTCGGACAGCAGTAGATCGAAGAACTCACGCGTTGCGCGTCCAGTCCCTTCACGGAACGGATGCGCAAAGTTGACGTAGTCGTATAAGTGGGCAATTTCCCGGAGAAGATTCTCTGGCGGGATGCCCGCCAGTCGGTTCGACTCCCATACTCTCCGGGCCACGTATGCCATCGGCCGTGGGATATCGAGTGGTGGACAGAACGACTCGCGACCTTTCTCGATGCCCACAGTTCGTAGATCGCCCGCCCAGGCGTAGACATCCTGAAACAAGTGGCGGTGGATCGCCTGGAAGAACGCCAGGTCGTACGTTCGCTCACCCAAGAGCTCTGGGACTTCTCGGAGCTCGATGAGCCGCGCTTCGACAAGATCGTTCTCCGCGTCTCGGAGATCACCAACAACGGAGATATTCAGCTTGTTCCTGAGCACTGTAGTACCGGGAATGAAATACCCGGACCAATTCCGTTCATGGCTCCCTGAATCCCACGGGTGCGGCACTCGGCTAGGAGATGTTGTACCGGCGGCGGACGCGATCCCCCAGCTCGGAGGCACTGATGGTGCCACGCGCATATGCGAGCTGGTCAGCTCGCGTGGCGCTCGTGCTAGTGGCCCCTTCCAATTCTGAAGTGCGGCGAATAGACCGAATCGCGCGGACGCGTCGCTGAGTACGCTGAGCCCTCGTCGTCCCGTCACCTTCCATGGCTTCGAGGATAGTCGACGGTTCAGACACACTGCGTCGTACCGCCATACAGAAGGCGTCGTCACCACGTCCTTTCATCGCCCGCCGGGCCACTAGCCGAGTCCAGCCGCGTCACGGCGGGACTCACCCCACGTGCCAGTGGCGGCGGATGAGCTCCTCCCGTGCGGCCTCGTCGTCCGCACTCTTCCCGCCCGGCGTGTCGTCGTCGGCTTCGCGCAGGCCCGCGAGCAGGGCGTCGATGAGCTGCTCGGGGAAAACACCGTCGGCTTCGAACACCCCACGCTCGGCCTCCAGCACATCGGCCGCCTCCGCGCACGAGGTGGGCAGTTGCTCGAAGTCGTCGTTGTCGTCCGCCTTCAGCCGCTCGGCCTGCTCCAGGCTCCCGGGGTCGTTCAGGCCGCGCGTGGCCGCGACGGCCATCCCGGCCAGGAGCAGGTGGACGTCGGCCGAGCCGTCGCCGAGTCGCAGCTCGATGGTCTGGGGGTGTGTGGCGGGCTCGGGGACGGGCTCGGTGTTGCCGGGATTGGCGTGGGCCACCATGTCGGCCAGCACGTCGCCGCCCCAGGCCAGTGGGACCCGGACCAGACCGGTGCGGTCCTTCTCGCCCCAGCAGATGTCCTCGGGCGACTCGTCGCCGGCGGTGAACCGCAGGTAGGACGTGGGGACGGTGTTGCCGAACGCGGCCAGCGCCCTGGCCGCCGAGAGGTAGCCGGCGATCAACCGTCGCCCGGTGTCGTTGATCCCCGCCTTGGTGACGACGGTATTGGTGCCGTTTCGTACCAGTCGGCTGTGGACGTGCAGACCGTTCCCTGCGCCCTCGCCGCTCACCAGCGGCGCAAAGGTCGCCTCGAGGCCGTGCGCGTAGGCGACCTCGCGCACCACCCATTTGGCCAGGACGAGGTTGTCGGCAGCCTGCTCCAGGGGCACGGGCTGGAGCTCGATCTCGTGTTGGACCAGCTGACGGTCTTCCTCGAGGATGTTGCCGACCTCGCCGTGGGCGTACTTCAGCGGCACCCCCATGGAGGAGAGGTGACCCAGCACCTGCTCGCGGACCCGCTCGTGCTTGGAGAAGGGGCCCGACTCCTGGTACCCGCGCTCCTCCTCCACGGGGAAGAGCGCCTCTGGCTGATTGACGAGGTAGTACTCCAGCTCGCCGAAGGCCTCGAGCGTCATGCCGGTCTCCTGCGTCAGCACCTCGGCGGCGCGGCGCACGACCTGCTCGCGCGCGTACGGCAGCGGCGTGCCGTCCTCGCGGTAGAAGGAACACAGCACGTCGAGCGAGGTCCGCTCGCCGAAGGGGTTGAGGAAGGCGGTGCGGTGGCGCGGGACGATGTAGACGTCACTGGCGTCGGTGTCGGTCCCGGGGAATACGCTCGAGCCGTCCACGCGCTCTCCTCGCGTCAGAACCTCGTGGAGGTGCTGGCGGGAGTTGATGGGGAAGGCCAGGGTCTTCAGACGGCCGTCGCCGCCGACGTAGCGCAGGTTCACCTGCTCCAGTCCCAGCTCTTCGACCGCCCGGACGAGGGCGTTCGCGGTGAACTCCGCCGAAGGCATGCCGAGCAGGCGGACGAGGGGGTGGGGTTCGAATGCGTCGATGGCCATGCCTCGTTCTACCAGCGCCGCGGCGCAGTCCCCACCGGACTCAGGACCAATCCAGTTTCAGAACCACAGCTCGGCCAGCAGCTCGATCGACCGGTTCCGCACCGCCGGGTCGAACGCGTAGGTCACGGTGATCAACTCGTCGGCGCCGGTGCGCTCGACGAACTCGTCCAGCTGCGCCTTGACGGTCTCCGGCGATCCCACCGCGCTGATCTCGAGCATCCCGGGCGAGCTGCCGGCGAACTGCTCCGGGTCGACGGGCGGCTGGATCTTGCGCCGCCGCCCCGCCCGCAGGTCGAGGAACATCTGCTGAAGGGTCGTGAACTGTCGCTGCGCCTCAGCGTCAGTGTCGGCGACGATCACGTTGATCCCGGCCATCACCTGGGGCGTGTCGATGCGCGCGGTGGGCGCCTCGGTGCTGAAGGACTCCCGGTAGACGCGGATGGCGTCGTCGATCTGGTCGGGCGCGAAGTGCGAGGCCAGCGAGAACGGCAGCCCCAACTGACCGGCGATCGAGGCGCCGTTCACGGTGGACCCGAGCACCCAGATCGGCACCTCCATGCCCTGTGAGACCGACGAGAGGATCGGGGTGCTGTGCGCGGTACCGGTCTCGCCGAACCACGCCTGCAGGTCGTAGATGTGCTGGGCGAAGGCCTGCGGCTCGGCCGACGACCGGCTCAGTGCCTGGGCGGTCATCCCGTCGGTTCCGGGGGCGCGGCCCAGGCCCAGGTCGATGCGGTCGCCGTGGAGGTTAGCGAGCGTGCCGTACTGCTCGGCCACCATGAGCGGGGCGTGGTTGGGCAGCATCACGCCGCCGGAGCCCACGCGGATGTTCTCCGTCACCGAGGCCGCCTGCGAGATCAACAGTGCCGTGGCGCTGGACGCGAGGTTGGGGGTGTTGTGGTGCTCGGCAAACCAGAGCCGGTGGTACCCGAGCCGGTCGGCGAGGCGCGCGGACTCCATCGAGGCGGCGATGCCCTCCCGGGCGGTCGAGCCGTCGGAGATGGAGACCAGGTCGAGGATGCTCAAGGGGATCGACAACTGCACACCTTTTTCTGCGTTCACTTCTGGGAGTTCGAGCCGGCACGACCCGCGCTCCGAGGCTACCGACGCGAGCCGTTCGGTGACGGATCACCGATCCCCTGTCCGCCCCGCCCCACCCCCGGGGTGGTGGCGCAGGGCGGCCCGTCTCTACGCCTGAATATGACGACGACGACGGGCGCGTCCCCTCCGCCGGGAACGGCCCCGGGCTTGCGCGTTTCGAGTTTCTCTCTATGTGCCGTGGGTCACACTGGGCCGAGTGCGGGTATCGCCCGCGCGGCAGGTCCGCACGAAGGGTCCCGACCACATGACTGACCACGCGACGCCGGCGACGTCCACCGAGTCCACTTCCACACCGACGCGTTCAGATGAACCGCTCAACCAACGAATCACCTCCGGCGAGGCCGACCTCGATGAGTTCCGCGAGCGCCTGACCCTCTGGTTGGCCGGCCGGGACGAGGTGGACTCCGACGCCGGGGTCGAGGTGTCGGCGGTGAGCAGGCCGGAGAGTTCGGGGATGTCCAACATCTCGGTGCTCTTCGGCGCCGCCTGGACCCCGGCCGGTTCGGCCGAGCGCCGGTCCGCGCAGTTGGTGGCACGGATGTGCCCACAGGACGACGCGTTTCCTGTGTTCCCCGTCTACGACCTGCAGACACAGTTCGACGTAATGTGGGTGGTCCGCGAGAACACCGACCTGCCGGTCCCGCGCGTCCGCTGGCTGGAGCAGGACCCGGCCGTTCTCGGCACGCCGTTCCTGGTGATGGACCGGGCCACCGGGCGGGCGCCGGTCGACAACCCCCCGTACGTCTTCGACGGCTGGCTCCTGGAGATGGACCCCGAACAGCGACGCCAGCTGCAGCGGGAGTCCATCGCAGTGTTGGCCGCGATCCACCAGATCCCGGCGCCCGCCGAACTGGTGTCCTCGCTCGCTCCCGCGCCCGGCATGAGTGCGCTGCGCGCCCACGTGGACGAACAGCGGGCCTATTACGAGTGGACAACCCGCGAGGACGGGTTGACGATCCCCGTCATCGACCGAGCCTTCGACTGGATCGAGGCCCACTGGCCCGACGAGACCAGCCCGGACGCCCTCAGTTGGGGCGACGCGCGGATCGGCAACATTCTCTACGAGGGGACGCGACCGACCGCCGTCCTGGACTGGGAGATGGCGACCATCGCGCCGCCCGAGGTGGATCTGGGGTGGTTCCTGTACTTCC
Source organism: Dietzia sp. B44 (assembly GCF_014145245.1). Taxonomy (NCBI): domain Bacteria; kingdom Bacillati; phylum Actinomycetota; class Actinomycetes; order Mycobacteriales; family Dietziaceae; genus Dietzia; species Dietzia sp. B44. The sequence continues at coordinate 5,191 of NZ_JAALEF010000206.1, forward strand.
ACGACGTGTTCCAGGAACTCGCGGTGGCCTTTGACTTCCCCGGGATTCCGGACTTGTTCAAGCACCGCGAGGTCATCGAACAGTACGAACAGCTGACGGGTTCGACGGTCCGGGATCTGCCGTTCTACTACGTGTACGCCGGGCTGCGGCAGGCCGTGATCCTCTCGCGGATCACTCGTCGTCGTATCCACTTCGGTGAACAGGAACCACCACCCCACCCGGACGAGTACGTCCTGCACCACACCAAGCTGGCGCAACTCATCGCCGACTGACCTCGCCCGCCGGACCCGCACCCACCAGCCTCTCCCCCACCCCGCCAGCGTTCGTCTACTGCCCGAGGATCCACGTGAAACCCACCCCGCTCGACGAGTTCCCCGTCCACCAGACGCCGCTGCCGATGGCGCAGGTGGGCACGAGCGATCGGAACTTCTACGACCGCTACTACTTCAACGCGCACGACCGCACCGGCGAGGTGTTCCTGGTGACCGGGTTCGGGGTGTACCCCAACCTCGGCGTGGTGGACGCGTTCGCGACGGTGCGCCACGGCGACACACAGCGATCGGTGCGGTTCTGCGACGCCCTCGGGTCGCGGTCGCTGGAGACGACCGTGGGCGGGTACCGGATCGAGGTGATCGACCCGCTGCGGTCGTTGCGTCTTGTCTGCGAGCATCCGGACCTGTCGATGGACATGACGTGGGAGGGGTCGTTCGACGCAGTACTCGAGGACCGGCACGTCCTACTGGAGGGCACGCGCGCGATGCTGGACGCGAGCCGCTTCGCGCAGGTGGGCAGCTGGTCGGGGACGCTCTCGGTCGACGGCCGTGACTTCTCCGTCGACCCCGACGTGTGGCTGGGCACCCGCGACCGCTCGTGGGGGATCCGCCCGAGCGGCGAGTCCGATCCCCCGGGCCGGTGGGCCGCCGAACCGCGCGAGGGGTTCTGGTGGACCTACATCCCGCTGCGCTTCGACGACTACGCGATGGTCGTGATCCTGCAGGAGAGTCCCGATGGGCACCGCACGCTGAACCACGCGAGCCGGGTGTTCGCCGATGGGCGGATCGAGCAGCTGGGCTGGCCGTGGCTGGAGGTCGACTACCGCAGCGGCACCCGGCATCCGGAGTGCGCCCGGCTGCACCTGACCACGCCTCGCAGTGAACCGTTGTTGTTGGAGGTCGAGACCCTGGGCGGTGTCCCGCTGAGCATGGGCGCGGGCTACGTCGGCGACCCGGCGTGGTCACACGGTCGCTGGATGGGCCGCGAGTGGAGCGAGTCCGTCACCTACGACATGACCTCCCCTGACGTGGTGGGCATGCTGCCGTTTAACGTCGTGGACCACGTGGCCCGCGCGACCTGCAACGGGGACGTGGGTTGGGGTCTGTTCGAACACGCCAACATGGGCCGGCACGATCCATCGGGGTTCGGCGGGTGGAGCGATATGGCGGGGTAATGGAACGGCTCACCTACTCACCACTCGAGCCCCTCAATAACACGTCGGCCAACAGCACCGCGGCCCCTTCTCGGACAACACGGGCGAATGCGCGGGTCACGGTGATGTGCTTCTCGGCGCCTGCACCGTCCTCGTAATCCCCCGGCTCCACCTTGATCGCGCAAGCCTCCCCCGCGGGGCTAGAGAATCCCGGGCAGGATCCAGAGCGCTTAGGACCGCTCTGAGAGCCACGTCCCACATTCAGGCATGTACCTTCGTGTGCAGCAAGGGTGACCCCGTCATTCGACGAACTGGCCCGCCAGTTTGACGGCTCGTTGCATACCCGCAAGCACGCAAGTAAGACCACAGAAGGCAAGACCGTTATCCATCGAAGCAGGGAGTATCCCATCGTTGAGACGTCCCCGCCGACTTCCCCGTCCTCGGAGGTCCGGAGACGGATGCGGCGCCAAAAGACATCCGGAACCCGATGCGAGATTGCCGTCCGCAAGATCCTTCACCGCCGCGGCGTGCGGTTCCGCGTCGACTTCCAACCGAACCCTGCTTTGCGAACCCGAGTCGATATCGGTTGGAAGAACATCAGACTCGCGGTTTTTATCGACGGGTGCTTCTGGCACAAGTGCCCTGACCACTTCGTAGCACCGAAAACCAATACGGAGTGGTGGGAAGCAAAGCTAAACGCCAACACGGAGCGGGATGCGCGGATCACTCATCAACTAGCAGAGCAAGGCTGGGAGGTTCTTCGATTTTGGGAGCATGAGGATCCCCGACATATAGCGAGTGAGATCACCAGGCTCCGCGACGAACGGTCCGGCGAGGCGATAACATCGCGCTGAGGACTGCCTGGCGTTCATGTTTCGCCACATCAGTCCAACCGACACACGTATGGCAATCTCCTCCGCGCACCAACCCCTCGGCCAGAACCGCTTACCCCTAGGAGACTGCTGAACAAGCTGTGATCTTGGCCGCGAGAGCGGTGGGCGGGGTGGGGGCATGGCGGTGTGGCTTTTTCGCGGCTGCGGGGGCTGAGGTATCTGGTCCGGAGATGGGATCTGGCCGGTGGCCGCGGGTCGTGTTCGGCGGTCTGCCGGGGCGGGAGTCCTCGCCCGGGCGGGCTGGTCAGGCCAGGGCCCAGGTTCCGTTCTGGTGGGTCAGGCCCATCGAGAGCAGTCGGCGCAGGTTCAGGGCGGCAACGCGGTGGTGGAGCCAGTTGTTGTTCTTGTCGACCCCGCGGTACGGCACGCGGCGAGCGCCTCGGGTCAGCCAGGCGATCGAGCGTTCCACCATCGGTCGGTGCTGGCGGTAGACGGTTTGGAAGTCCTCGCCGCTGGCGCGTTGGCGGTGCTGGCGTTGCAGCAGGTGGTGCTCACCGAGTTCTACTTTGCGGCCGGCGGCTGAGGTGGTGCATCGCTGGCGCAGGGGGCAACCACGACACGCCACGCCGAACGTGGCGTTGCCCTTCGCCGAGAGCCGTCGCGTGATGTTGCCGGGACAGGTCAGCGTGCCCGCCGCCGCATCGAAAGTGAAGTCATCGAGGGTGAACCCGCCCTCGACCGCGGGCCGTAGCGGCCACGGCTTAACCAGGGGCAGCCATCCTTTACCGGCGAGGGTGCCCAGCATGTCGCCGCTGGCATAGGCGGAATCGCCGAGCACCTCGATCTGCTCGCCGGCGCCGATGGTGGGATCGGCGGTGACCAGCCCCGCACCGACCGCAGCATCCGAGTTGGCCGGGCCGTTCGTCTTGGTCAGCGAGCACATCGTGGTCAGGCCGGTGTCGGGTTCGACCACGATGTGGGCCTTGAACCCGTCTTGGCGGCGTTGTCGGGTCTTGTGGGCGTGCCGGGCATCGGGGTCCACGGTGGAGATCACCCGATCCGGCGCGGTGCGGCGGGCGATACGCCACCGCCCGTCAGTGCCATCAGAACCGTCGGCCGGCTCGACGTCCTGGCCGGCCACCAACGCCAACAGCGCCACCGCCTCGGCCGGTCTGCCCCCGGCGGCGGTGATCGCCTCCACATCCAGAGCCTCAAGCAGTGCCAGAGCATCGCCCACCAGGGCGGAAACGAGCTCGTCCCGGGCAGCCTGGTCATCCCAGGCGATGCGGGGCTTACCGGCGACGGTGTAGTCCTGCCCGCACAGCGCCGCCAACCGGGTGCACTCGGTGGAGATAAACTCTCTCGCCCCGGGCACCTCGCGGCCCACCCGGCGGATCTGCGCGATGAGCTGGGCGATCGTGTCCTGACGGGCCACCGCGTCATCCAGGACCGTCGAGTCCAGGGCGCGGCGGGTCTTGGTCTTGACCGCACCGGTCTCGGCGATGACCTGGCGTACCACCTCGAAGATCCGCTGCGGTCGGTCACTGGCGGCCAGCCGGCGCCGCCAATACGTCAACGTCGAGGAGTCGAAACCCTTCGCATCGACCGCGTACCCGCAGGCGGCTTTCCACCGCAGGTCGAATGTCAACGCATCGACCGCCTCCCGATCGGAGTGCCCGAACAGGGCTTGCAGCACGATCACCGAGGCGATCACCTCACCCGGGATCGAGGGCCGGCCCCGGCCAGAGGGAAACAGGTCGGCGAACAACTCGTCCGGGAACAGGCGGTCACGATGCTCGGCCAGCAACGCGAACACACTGCCGGGCTCGAGCAGATGCCCCGCCACCGACTCCACATCCAACAGTTCCCGCTGCCGATCCGACTCACCCTGCATGAGACACTTCATTTCAATGCCACCCCAACCCCGCGGGCCGGACACGCACTTTGTTCAGCAGTCTCCTAGCCGTCACCAGTAGTGCCCCATAGAGTGGTGTAA
>NZ_JAALEF010000206.1:9455-9637 GCF_014145245.1 Dietzia sp. B44
GGTGCTCATTGCGAAACATCGTCCGCATCACGGAACAGCCCCGCATGCGCGGGGACGACCCGCCAGTAGTGCCCCATAGGGTGGTGTAACTCGGTGGCCGAGATCGTCTCCGACACCCGTGTCGTTGACGGATCTAAAGCGGCCACCGCGTGATCCTTCGAGTCAACCGTCTAAAGAATCCT
>NZ_JAALEF010000206.1:9647-12148 GCF_014145245.1 Dietzia sp. B44
CCCAGCGCGACCGCCATCTCGTTCGGCGCACCCGGGGTCTGGCCGGACGCGACGACCTCACCGGTCGTGAGGTCGACGGCGTAGACGGTGTTCTTCGCCGGCTCGCTCACGTAGGCGATGTCCCCGTTCACGACGATGGACGGGTGCGCGTCCTGCCACTCCGCCGGACCCTCCCAGGGATCGATCACGTCGTAGGTCTCGGTGATCTCGCCGGTGGCCGGGTCGATCACGTGGATGGCACCGTCGGTGCCGAGCAGGTAGGCCATGTCGTTCGGGCCGCGCACGACGTCGCGCCAGGTGTACCCGACACCCTCCGGCAGGTCCACGACCTCGTGGGTGCGGGCCTCGGTGTCGATCAGTGCGATCTTGCTGAGCAGGACGCTCTCGGCGTCCGGGTCGTCCTTGTAGTCACCCACGACGAGCGGGCTGTCCTCGCTCACGTACGCGTTGCCCATGCGGCCGTACTCATCGGCGGCCGTGATCTTCTCGAACTCCCCGTCCTGGTAGATCAGGGCGCCGTCCTCACAACCGAAGATCACCGTCTCCCCGGCAGCGGTGCCCTCGCCGTGGACGCCGGGGCACTCCTCGTTGCGGGCGATCTCCTCGCCGTCGGCGTCGACGGCGAACGCACCCGTGCGGCCCTCGTCGTTACCGATGGTGGTGAGGAACGTGCCGTCGGTCAGCACGATCGAGACACCGTGGTGGGCCTGGTCGCCGGGGACGGTCTCGAACTCGGGGAGCTCGCCGCCCGAGTCGGCGAGTGCCGCGGTGTCAAAGATGAAGGTGTCGCTGGTCCCGTCGTCGTAGAGCACCGTCTTGCCGGCGTGGCGGACGACGTGCGCCGGGGTGTCGGCCTCGATCACCAGGTCGGTGAGCTCGGGAACCGAGGTGTCGAGCACCTGGAACCCGTCGGACGTGGTCACCAGCACGGTCTGCCCGTCGCCGAACGCGTTCAGGCGGGTGAACTCCTCGGTCTCGAACTCCTCGATGACCTCCAGGGTCTCACCGTCGAGGACCGCGACGCCGTTCTCGTACGCCACGGCCAGGCGGTTCTCCGAGGAGCCCGCCTCCGAGGCCGCTGAGGTGGTGGTGGCGGTGTTCTGTGCCTCGGCGTCGTCCGCATCGGCGTCGCCGCCGCCGGTGCCGCACGCGGTGGCGAGCAGCGCTGCCGTCGCGAGCATCGCGACCGCTCCGGCCCCGCGGGTGTGTCGTGTTCTCATCAATCGTCCTTCTTGATTCGTAGGTGGTCAGGTGGAAAGCCCGTCGACGATGCGCTCGGTGTTCGCGCGCATCATCTCCAGGTAGCTGGGGGCGCCCTGTCCCGGTTCGGTGAGCGACTCGGTGAACAACTCGATCACCCGGGTGTCGATCCCGGCCTCGCTCGCGAGTACCTGCACCAGCCGGTCAGGCTGGGAGGACTCGGCAAAGATCGCGGGGACGCCGGCCTCGGTGATCGCCGAGGCGAGCCCGTCGAGGTCGGAGGCGCTGGGGGAGGCGAGGGTGGTCCCGCCGGGGATGGCCGCGCCGAGGACGCGGAAGTCGAAACGCTCGGCCAGGTAGCCGAAGACGTGGTGGTTGGTCACGAGGGCGCGACTATCGGCGGGGATGGTGGCGAAGGACGCGGTCATCTCGTCGTCGAGCTCGTCGAGCTCCTCCCGGTACCGGTCGGCGCCCGCCTCGACGGCAGCCCGGTCGATGCCGTCGACCTCCACCAACTCGGCCTCGAGCGCGTCGACCACCTCGACCATGCGGGCCGGGTCTGTCCAGAAGTGCGGGTCGGCGGTGCCGCCGGCGTCCCCTTCCGAGTAGTCGATGACCTCGATCCGCTCCCCCGCGACGAGCATCGGCACGCCGGTGTCCGCCACCCGGTCGAGGTGCTGCTGGAGCCCCTCCTCGAGCCCCAACCCGTTGGACACCACCAGGTCGGCGCGATCCATCAGGCTCGCCTCCTGGGCGGAGATCTCGAACGAGTGCGGGTCGGCGTTGCGCTTCATCAGCGTCGTGACGTCGGCCGCCTCCCCCACCACGTTCTCCACCACGTCGCCGAGGATGTTGGTCGTCACGACGATCGTCGGATGGTCGTTCGTGGCGCCGTCCACCATCGCGCACCCGGACAGGGCCAGTCCCGCGGTGACGAGCACGGCGGACAGCACCGAGCGCCGCCTCATCGTCCGGTCTCCGCGACGAAGTCGGGCGAGGTGGGTGTCTCCAGGCTCCGGGCGACTCGTGCGTCACCCCGGTAGTCGATCTCGTGGACGACCCCCGCGACGGGGTCGTTGACATACGCCCGCTCCCGATCGACCGTGAGCTCGATCCTGGCGGCGGTCTCCGGGGTCGCGACCGCCTCGGCCAGCAACCCATCGGTGGCAGCGATCTCGGCCCCGGCCTCGCCGTCGAAGACGCGGATCCGGCCCTGCCGGTCCACCGCCACCACGTGGGAGTCGTCGTCGCTCGCGGCGGAGACCTGCACCAACGGCGCCTCTGTCGGCACGAACCGCCAC
>NZ_JAALEF010000206.1:12203-18819 GCF_014145245.1 Dietzia sp. B44
AGCAGCCAGAAGCCCTGGTCCCCGGCGAGCGCGGCCACGGCTGGCCGGCCCTTGCGTCCCCGGAAGTCGGTCGCGCGCGGCGCCTGGGTCCCGTCGGGGAAGGCGATGTGCTCGAACTTCGGTTCGCCCTCCTCGTAGGTGGCCAGCAGCGCCCCGTCCGCGCACCCCACGACCAGACCGATGCGCGTGGTCGCGGCTCCCTGAGCGTCCGCGCAGGGTGCGGTCGCACCGTCGACCGGCGAACCGTCGGCCCCGTGGAACCCGACCCCGGAGGCTCTCCCCGACTCGTCCACGGAGGTGACGAGCGCGCCGCTTCCGAGGGGAGCGGCCAGACCGTCGTGCGGCTCGGTCTCGAGCCGGAAGACCTCCTCGATCCGCCCCTCGGACAGCGCCTCGTTGCTGAGTAGCACCGCCTCGCCCGACTCGGGGAAGAACACCCCGGTGCCGCCGGTGGTCGCGTTGCCGGAGGTCGTGACGACCGCCGGCCCCTCGCTGGCCACGGTCCCCAGAACGCTCGGGGAGGTCCGGTAGTAGTGGAAGTGGTCGACGTGATCCCACGTCCACACGCCGCTGTCGACGATCTCCACGCCGGAGTCGGTGTCGGCGAACAGGTACCGACCGTCCGAGGTGACCGCAGTGGGCGGGTCGATACTGCCCGGTTCGGACGAGGTCCCGTCCAGCAGGTTGAGCATCCCGACCGCACCGGTGCGGTCGATGCTCACCAGGTGTAGCTGCGGCTCGGCCACCTCCTCGGCGCCCTCGATCTCGCCGTGCCCGCTACCGGTCTCCTGCGGCGAGGACTCCTCCACAGTCGTGTCGGTCCCGGGCGGGGCGGCGTTCGGGTCGTCCGTGCCACCCGCGCATCCGGTGAGGATAAGGGCGACGACGACGCCGAGGGGGGCGATCGATCTGAGGGTGCGCATGCTCTGCTTTCTCGAGGGGTGTGTCACGGGGCGGGCGCTTCCGCTGCGGCCGGGGTGACGGGGTTGACCGGGCTGACCGGGCTGATCGGGCTGACCGGGCCGACCGGGCCGACCGGGGGACGGTGGCGCGAGAGCCGGGTGGCGCGAATCGTCTGGAGGGCCGCGTGCACAGACGCCGAGACCCCTGCCAGCGCGATCGCGGAGAACGCGATGGAGGAGCCCGCGGCCGTCCCGGCGTGCCAGGAGGCGAGTAAACCGATCACCACGGCGGCGCTCCCGAACACCGCGGCGAGCACCATCGTCGAGGGGATGCGTCTGGTCCATCGGTTCGCGGCCACGACGGGGGCGAGCAGCAACGCCACCACCAGCAGGGTCCCGACGGCCTGGTACGAGGCCACCACCGCGAGGGTCACGAGTCCGACGAGCGCCACCTGGGCGACCCTCGGCCGCAGCCCCAGGGTCTGGGCGACGCGGGGATCGAAGGCCGCGGCGACGAAGGCCCGGTGGAAGTGGGCGGCCACGACCAGCGTGACCGCCAGCGCGGCGGCCAGGGTGATGAGTTCGGGACCGCGGATCGCCAGGATGTCACCGAAGAGGATGGCCGTGGCGTCCGTGGCGAAGCTTCCGGAGTGGGACACGATGATCACCCCGACCGAGAGCATCGTGACGAACAGCAGCCCGATCGTGGTGTCGTAGGAGAGCTTGCCGCGCTTCTGCAGCGCCCCGATCGCCGCGCTCATCGCCACCGCACTGACGGCCCCGCCCACCAGGGCCGGGAAGCCGAGAACGGTGGCCAGTGCGACTCCCGGGAGCATCCCGTGCCCGATCGCCTCGCCGAAGAACGCCATGCCCCGGATGACGACCCAGGTGCCGACCACTCCACAGATCACCGCCACCAGGACGCCGCCGACGAGAGCCCGCGCGACGAACGCGGTACCGAACGGATCGAGGAGCAGGGGCACGAGGACGCACAGTATCCATAACGACATTCATTATCAACAAGGAGGCGCAGAGCATGCCCCCACCGGGACCGGCCATCAGCGCCCACGGGCTGTGTTACGGCTACGCGGGTCGAGAGGTCCTCCACGACGTCTCCGTGGAGCTGGCGTACGGGACCGTCACCGCGTTCGCCGGCCCCAACGGGTCGGGGAAATCCACGCTCGTGGAGCTGCTCGCCGGCGTCCGGTCGCCCCTGAGGGGCGAGGTGCGTCGGCTCGGCTCGGTCTCACTCGTGGTCCAGCGGCCCGCCGCGCCGGAGACCCTTCCCCTCACCGTTCGCGACACCGTCTCCATGGGGACGTGGGGGCGACGGATCGGCAGGCGGGAGGCCCGGGGCGTCGTGGCCGAGATGATCGCGGCGGTCGGCCTGGACGGTCTCGAGTCCCGGTCCCTGACGGAGCTGTCCGGCGGCCAGCGACAGCGCGCGCTCCTCGCCCAGGCGCTCGCGAGCCGCGCCGACATCGTGTTGATGGACGAGCCGGATGCGGGCCTGGATTCCGCCAGTCGGCAGCACATCCATGCCCTCCTGGTCGAGCAGGCCGGCCGGGGCGTGGCCGTCGGGTGCGCGTCCCACGACGAGCGCTTTGTCGCCACCGCCGATCGCGTGGTCCGCCTGGAGTCCGGGCACGCCACCACACACGGCACCACGGGAGCACGTGCGGCTACCCTCTGAGCATGTCGAACCCTCGGTGGGAGCGGGCGCGCGCGTCCGCCGCCCGAATCGCAGCGGGCGCCCGCGATATCAACAGACACCCCTCCGCGGTCGAGGCGTTGCGCCGCGCCCGGCGCGCGTTGCCCGGCGATTCCGGGTTCGGAGATCCGCTCTCGGCGGCGGGCCGCGACAGCGCGGGGACGATCGCCCGCGTGGCCGGTCGCCTGTTCGACGAGCAGCCCACCGCCTCGCGCGAGTTGTCCCTGGGCGGGTTGCAGGTGTGGCACGCGCTGACGCAACGGTCCGGCCGAGGCGGCAGCGGGAGCGAGGTGACCATCGTGTTCACCGACCTCGTCGGGTTCTCCAACTGGGCCATGCGCGTCGGCGACGAGGACGCTCTACGGCTGCTGAGGGAGGTCGCCTCGGCCACCGAGCCGGAGGTGCGGAACCACCGCGGGCACGTGGTCAAGCGCCTCGGCGACGGCCTCATGGCGGTCTTCCCGTCGCCCCAGCTCGCCTTCGATGCGGTCGTGGCCTGCTCCGCCGGGCTCGACCGCGTGGAGGTCGCCGGCATGCGGCCCCGGATCCGTGCCGGCATCCACACCGGGAACCCCCGCCTGATCGGCGGCGACTACCTGGGCGTCGACGTCAACATCGCCGCCAGGCTGGCGGAGAAGGCGGGGACGGGCGAGATCCTGGTCAGCGAGACCACTCTCCCCGGACTGGATGAGTCCAGGGTGTCCACGCGTCGCAAGAGGAGCTTCCGGCTCACCAAGGCCAAGGGGGTCCCCGACGAGGTCGCCGTCTACACCGCGGTCCCCCGCCAGCAGTGACGGCTGCGCGCGCGGCAGCCGCTACTCGGATGGGCCGGGCCACCGCCCGGTGATGAGCTCGGTCATCTCGTCCACCCACGCCTCGTCGAGGGCGGCGTCCCGGCGGACGAGGATGCGGAAGATCACGGTGCCCGCGACCACTTCGGCGAGCATGGGCAGCTGGTCGTCGCCGCGCCGGGACCGGCCGAAACGGCTCTCGAACGCGGTGAGGTTGCCGGCCAGTCGGGCGATCATCTGGTCGTGGACCACGGGGTCGGCGACGGTGTCGGCGATCAGTCCCGGCAGCGCCACGCGCACCTCCGGCCGGTCGAACATCGACCGGATGGTCTCCACCAGCGCCCTGATGTCGCTGCGGACGTCCCCGGAGTCCGCCGGCAACACGACGGTCTCCGCGGACAGCACGGCCTCGTGGACGAGCTGCGCCTTGCCCGACCACCGCCGGTAGATGGCCGCGGTGGTCGTCCCCGCGCGCGCGGCGATCGCCGAGAGCGACAGCGCCGGATAGCCCGTCTCGAGGATGAGCTCCCTCGTCGCGGCGATCACCGCGGCATCGATCCGGCCGTCGCGCGGCCGCCCGGCACCAGACCGGCCCCCGGCGGACTTGGCCGATTTCCCGCCAACCGTGCGCCCGTCTGTTGTCATGGGTTCACCCTAGTTCCAATACAGTGCGCATCGTATTTTCAGGGAGAGACCCGTGAAGCTCAGCCCGCTCGACGAGTACCCGATCCACCAGACCCACGCGCCGGTCACCTGGCCCGCCACCTCCGACCGGAACTTCTACGACCGGTCGTACTTCAACGTGCTCGACCGCGAGGGCCGATTCATGGCCCTGACCGGGATCGGGTACTACCCCAGGCTCGGGGTCAAGGATGCCTACTTCGTGGTCCGCCGTGGTGACACGCAGACCGCGGTGCACCTCAGCGACGCGATCGACGACGACCGCCTGCACCCGAACGTCGGGGGATACGCCCTCGAGGTGATCGAACCCCTGCAGGAGCTGCGTCTGACGCTGGCTCCGACGGAGGGCATCGCCGCGGACCTGACCTGGCGGGGACTGTTCCCCGCCGCCATGGAGGAGCCGCACTCGATGCTCACCGACCGGCGGGTGACGCTGCAGGCCAGCCGCTTCGCGCAACTCGGCTCGTGGGAGGGGTGGATCGAGGTCGACGACGAGCGGATGGAGGTCACCCACTCCTCGTCGGTCGCCGCCCGGGACCGCTCGTGGGGCATCCGTCCCGTCGGCGAGGCGGACGCACCCGGCCGCCCGGACACCGCGTTCCGGGGCATGTGGTGGCTCTACCTGCCCCTTGCGTTCGACGACTACCAGCTGTTCCTCATCCTGCAGGAGGACCCCGACGGCCACCGCAGTCTCTATGACTGCACCCGTCGCTGGCGGGACGGCCGCGTCGAACAGCTCGACGGCGTGCGCGTGGACGTGGACTACCGCGCTGGCACGCGGATCCCGACGGGCGTCCACGTGGAGTTCATGAACCGCGCCGGCGACCGGTTCCGGCTGGACGTGGAGTCCAGGCTGTACGCGCCGATCGCGTTCGGGTCGGGGTACGGCGGCGACTCCTCCTGGGCGCACGGCAGCTGGAAGGGCGAGGGGTTCACCGAGCGGGTGAGCTTTGACCTCACCGACCCCGACGTGATGGCCGGGGCCGCGTTCAGCCTCATCGACCACGTCGGCCACGCCGTCTGCACGGAGGCCGACGGGACGACGCGCGAGGGCGCCGGCCTGTTCGAGCACGGCGTGATCGGACCGCACCACCCGTCGGGCTTCACGGACTGGACCGACGGTGCGGGCTCGGGTTCAGACGCCGACTCGGGCTCCCCCTCGCGGACCGGAGCGCAGGCGTGAAGATCATGACGGCCCTGTTCGGCCCCACCGACGTGGTCCACCGCGCGGAGGCGCTCAAGGAGGCCGGTGCGTCCGGGGTGTTCACCTTCGAGGGCCCGCACGACGTGTTCACCCCCCTGGTGCTGGCCTCTCAGGTCCCCGGGCTGGACGTGATGTCCAACGTCGCGATCGGGTTCCCCCGCAACCCCATCCAGCTGGCGCACCAGGCCAACGATCTGCAGCTGCTCAGCGAGGGCCGGTTCGTCCTGGGCCTGGGCACGCAGGTGCGGGCGCAGATCGAGAAACGTTACGGGGCCGAGTTCGACCGTCCCGTCGAGCGGATGAGGGAGCTGGTGGGGGCGCTGCGGGCCATCTTCGCCACCTGGGCCACCGGCGAGCGCCTGGACTTCCGCGGAGAGTACTACCGACACACCCTCATGACCCCCACCTTCGTCCCCGGGCCCAACCCGTACGGTCCGCCGCCCATCTACCTGGGCGCGCTCGGGCCGCGGCTGACCCGGGCCACCGCGGAGGTGGCCGACGGCCTGCTGGTGATGCCGTTCGGGTCGAAGAAGTTCCTCCACGAGGCCACGATGCCGGCCGTGCGTGCCGGACTGGCCGCCGCCGGTCGCGGCGAGGAGGACTTCGAGGTGGTGCCCGAGGTGATCGTGTCCGTGGCCACCGGGGCCGACGACGACCACGTGTCCACGCGCCGCCTGCTGGCGTTCTACGGCTCCACGCCGGCGTACAAGCCCGTGCTCGACGCCCACGGGTGGGGCGACCTCCAGCCGGAGCTGAACACCATGTCCAAGCAGGGCCGCTGGCAGGAGATGACGTCGTTGATCAGCGACGACATCCTGCACACCATCGCCGCGTGTGGCTCCCCTGCCGAGGTGGCCGCGCACGTCCGCGACCGCGTCGACGGGGTGTCGGACCGCCTCTGCCTCTATCAGACGGGCCCCATCGCCACCGATGCGCTGGCCGAGATCGTCGACGCGCTGGGAGGCGAGCGATGACGCCGACGGTGGTCGAGTTCGACGAGGTCGCCGACGACCGCTACGGCGGGAAGGCCGCGGGGCTGGCCGAACTCCGGCGCCTCGGCCTGGACGTTCCCCGGGGGTTCGTGATCGCGGACGCGTCGGATAACCTCGTCGTCGTCGACCTCTCCCGGTGGTTCGACCGCATGGCCGACGCCGGCGCGACGCCGGTGGCCGTGAGGTCCTCGGCGGCCGGGGAGGACGGTGAGGACCACTCGTTCGCCGGCCAGTACGACACGGTGCTGGGCGTGGACTCCGCGGCGCGCTTCGTCGACGCCGTGCGCACGTGCGTGGCCTCGGTGGACTCCGGCCGCGCGGCGTCCTACCGCGCG
>NZ_JAALEF010000207.1:0-4798 GCF_014145245.1 Dietzia sp. B44
GGTGGTGACTGGGCTTCGGGGTGGGTCGTCGGGGAAAGTGGAGGGATGTCTGTCGAGTCACCACGGCCTGCGTCCACCCCGGAACCGGGCGGGACGCCCCCCGGCGCCGCAGCGGAGTCGGTTCATCACGACCCCGTCGCGGACTCGGATCTGGACCCGCGGTCGCCGCTCCCCGCCCGACCCGGGCCGCTCGGGATGGTCGGGAACGCACTGCGCGGTGCGCTGATCGGCATGGCCGAGCTCGTGCCCGGCGTCTCGGGCGGCACGGTCGCACTGGTGACCGGCGTGTACCCACGGTTGCTGGACTCGGGCGCGCACGTGGTGGACGGGATGCGGTCGGCGATCCTCGGCCCGGACCGCCGGGCGCGCACGTCCGCGGCCTTCCGTCACGTGGACTGGTGGCTGCTGCTCCCGCTCGCGGTGGGCATGCTGGCGATGGTCTTCACCATGGCCGGGGTGCTCAAGGGCTTCGTCGAGGGGAGCCCGGAGATCGCACGCGGGCTGTTCCTCGGCATGGTCGCGGCGAGCATCGCGGTGCCGCTGGGGATGGCGCGGGCCACCCCGGGTGGACGGAACTGGGCTCTGGGGCTGATCTTCGTCGGCGGCGCGGGGCTGGCGTTCGTGCTGTCCGGGTTGCCCAGCGGGACGATCAGCGACCCGTCCTACCTGCTGGTGTTCGTGGCCGCCGCGGTGGCGATCTGCGCGCTGGTCCTGCCCGGTGTGTCGGGTTCGTACCTGCTGCTCGCGATGGGGCTCTACGCGCCGACCCTCGGAGCCGTGGACGACCGGAACTTCGCCTACCTCGGGGTGTTCGCGCTCGGTGCGCTCGTCGGGATCTCGCTCTTCGTCAAGATCCTCGACCGGTTGCTCGAGGACTTCCGCAAGCCCACCCTCATCGCCATGGCCGGCCTGATGCTCGGCTCCCTGCGGGCCCTGTGGCCCTGGCAGACCGAGGAGGCCGACATCCTGGCGCCGGGGTCCGACTGGCCGGTCGTCCTGGCCGCGGTGGGGGTCGGCGTCGTGGTGGTGATGATCGTCCTGGCCGTCGAACGGTTCTTCGCGGCCAAGGCGGCGACCACGGACCCGGACCCGCGGGTCACGGCGCTCGAGGACCGGGAGTAGGCGGCCCGGCCGGATCGATGATCAACTGCGGCGTCGACCGTCAGTCGTCCTCCTTCCGGGCGACGTCGAAGACCATCTTCTGGACGCCGTTGCCGTAGGCCTCGTGCTCGGTGAGGATTAGCGGGATGGCGTCGACGTCGGCCGCGCCGAAGAGGCGCCGTCCCGCGCCGAGCAGGAGCGGGAAGACCAGGAGGTGGTACCGGTCGACCAGGCCCGCCTCGGACAGGGAGTGGCCGAGGGTCGCGCTGCCGTGGACGAGGATCGGGCCGCCGTCGGTCTCCTTGAGCCGCGCCACGTCCTCGACCGAACGCAGGATGGTCGTCGGTCCCCAGTTGTCCACGAGGTCGTCGGCGGTCAGGGTGGTGGACACCACGTACTTCGGTAGTCCGTTGTACCTGGCGAAGTCCTCCGTCATCTCCGGCCAGACCGGGGAGAACGCCTCGTAGCTGCGGCGACCCAGTAGGAGGGCGGTGGCCTCGTCCTGCTCGCGTCCCTTGATCTCGTAGGCGGCCTCGTCGAAGGGGATGTCCCGGTAGGTCCAGCCGGCGTTGCGGTAGCCCTCCTCGCCGCCGGGTGCCTCCATGACCCCGTCGAGCGACATGAAGGCGGTGATGATGAGCGTGCGCATGTGGGTCCTCTCGGTGTGCGCTGGTGTCGTGGCGCGGGGAGGGCGCCCGGTGACGTCTCAGGCGTGGGC
This sequence comes from Dietzia sp. B44, assembly GCF_014145245.1. Classification (NCBI taxonomy): domain Bacteria; kingdom Bacillati; phylum Actinomycetota; class Actinomycetes; order Mycobacteriales; family Dietziaceae; genus Dietzia; species Dietzia sp. B44. Next base: position 1,820 of record NZ_JAALEF010000207.1, read on the forward strand.
CAGGACCTCCGACTCGAGCCGCCGGTACCCGGCCTCCATCCCGTCGACCATGCCGGTGCCGAGGATCATGTCGCGGAGCTCGGCGCTGTCGTAGGTGATGACGAGCGTCATCAGGGTCCCGTCCCCGACGGCTGTGAGGGTCTGCTCGTTGCGCGTCGGTGGCGCGTCGGCCCCCTCCATCGTCTCGGTGAAGACCTCGCGGTGCGGAGGGTCGGTCTCGATGAGCTCTCCGACGAGCGCGAACGCCTCGCCCTCGACCCCGGCGTCGGGGGCCCACTCGAAGCGGGTGGTCTCGCCGGGCGCTGAGGCGACCCGGCAGCCGACCAGGGCCCAGCCGTCGGGGCCGTGGAACCACCGGTTCAGCAGTTCCGGCTCGTGGTGTGCGTCCCAGACCTGCTGGGGTGTGCCCCGCAGGATCCGGGTGAAGCGCACCTGCGTGTCGCTGAGGAGCTGCGCTGCGGTCGCGCGGTCGGCGGCGAAGGAGCGCAGGTCTGCCAGGACGTCGTCGATCTGCGCCATCGCGGAGCGGGTGCCCTCCTCCATGCCCAGCTCGAGCAGCTGCTCGAGTTGGTCGAGGCTGGTGAAGTACGTGGTGGTGGTCAGGCGGGCGCCGCTGTCGGTCTCCTCGAAGGAGAACACCGCGCGCATCGTCGGCATCTCGGGGTTGGGGCGGCCGTCCTCGTCGGTGAAACCGTCCAGGATCTCGAACGAGCCCCCCTCGATCACGGACAGGTACTCCCAGTAGCCGCCGCTGCGGGCTCCGTCCGGCCCGGTCATGTAGTACTCGGACCGGCCGCCCGGGTAGATGTCGTGACGGGTGAAGGTCGCCGGCCACTCCGGCGGTCCCCAGAACCTCTCGAGCTGGCGCGGGTCCACGTACGCGTCCCAGAGCCGGCGGACCGTCACGGGGAAGTCGGCGACGATGGTCATCGTCAGCTCCTCGAGGTCCTTGTCTACGGATGTCACTGGCATGATCGGATCCTTCTCCCTCGGTGGTGGTCGTACATTGTGCTTGTGGTCAGTCGTCGGCGAGCAGGGCGTCGAGCCTGTCGATGCGCCCCCGCCAGAGGCGCTCGAAGCCGTCCAACAGGGTCTGGGCCCTGCGGATCGCCTCGGGGTTGCCCCGGATCCGGCGTTCGCGTCCGTGGCGGTCGTCGGTCACGAGTCCGGCCTCCTCGAGGACGTTGACGTGCTTGCGGACCGCCGCGAACGACATGTCGTAGTGATGGGCGAGGTCGGAGATGGAGCACTCGTCGGTGAGCGTGCGACGGACGATGTCCCGGCGTGTGGCGTCGGCCAGCGCCCGGAACAACCGATCCACGTCGTCGTCACTGAGATCCACCCCGCGTGTGTGATATGAAACCATTTGGTTTCATGTTAGGTCGCGGCGGGGACCGGGTCAATGGTGCGGCCCAACTCGCCCGCCGCGATGTCGTGGGTCGCCCCTACTCTGGGTGCGTGCGGTCGAGCGTGAGGGTCCCCGAGTCCGAGGTCGAGCGGTTCGTCGGGACGGCGGCCCTGGCACGTGCGCGCCCTTATGTGAACCCGGACGCAATCGGCGACGTGAGCTACAACCCCGGTTCGCGGACGCTGTCCGCACTGGTCACGGGCAGCGGCGGGCGCCGGTATCGGACCGAGGTCGCCTTCGGGCATCCCGATGCGAGCGGTTGGTCCCGGCCGAAGCTCAGCACGTGCACGTGCCCGGTGGCGATGCGGTGCAAGCACGCCGCGGCGCTCATGTTGTTCGCCGGCGTGGATCCGGACGGCGGCGCACACAGCGGGGTAGGCGGCGGGGAACCGGTACCTGAATGGCGGCGGCGGGTCGAAGAGATGATGCACGGCACGGCGCAGCAGGCCCGACCGCGGGAGTCCGAGGTCTATGGACTGCAGCTGTCGGTGGTGGCGGACGAGACCGTGGACGACGGCTGGACCGGTGGGTTGCGGCCCGGGTTGGGCAACCGGCTCCGGGCGCGCATCGTGGTCCCGGGCAGGGGCGGGCGGTGGAAGTCGGCGGGGGTGGAATGGGACCGGCTGCGCTACGGCTGGACCGCGGACATGAGCGCCGCCCAGACAAGCTGGTTCCGCGCCGTGGACGCGCTGGCCCGTAGTCGTCGTCAGGCCAGGGTGTGGTTGGACCTGTGCGATGCCGAGGTCCCCGCACTGTGGCCGCTCATCTCCACCGCCGCCGAGGCCGAGGTGGAGATCGTCCCCGATGACGGCCTGCACGACGTCCGGCCCGGGCCGCGCCGGCGCGTCGGGCTCACGGCCTGGTCACCCGATGGCCTGCAGGTGGTGGTCACCGCCGCGGCGGAGGTGCTGCCCGACGCCGACGGCGCCCAGGAGATGCCCGACGACGACGAGGAACACGACCGCCCCCTGCCGGGCGCACTCGTGGGGGAGCGCGGGGACCTGGTCGCGGTGGTCCGCGACAGGGTGTTGGAGCTCTGCCCGGTCGGGCGGCTCGACCACGGGGTGGCCCGCGATCTGCGTCGATGGCGTGAGCTGACGATCCCGGATGAGTCCGTCGCCGAGTTCTGCGGAGAGTTCCTCCCCGGTCTCGTCGACGCGTTCCCGGTGGTCGACCGAGCCGGTCGCCTGGAGCTGCCGGAACCAGACCGCGTCGAGTTCGAACTGGTGATCCGGCGCTATGCCGGGCCCGACTCCGCGGACGGGCCGGACCTCGTCGCGGAGTGGTCCCGGCTCGACGTGTTGCGGATGAGCGACGGCACCGAGACGACGCGCCGTCGTCCGCTGACAGGTGGGGACCTCGGTGCCGCCGGACCGATCCTGGCCGACCGCGAATCGCTCGAGCTCGCGGTGAGAGTCGAGGAGGCCGGGTGGGGGTGGGTCGTCACGCCCGGGCCCTGGCGGGTCACCGGGCACGACGCGGCTGAGCTGCTGGCGGACGGGGTGCCCGCGTTACGCGCCCTCGACGGCGTCCGGTTGACCGTGCGCGACGGGGTCCCGGAGATCCGCCGG
>NZ_JAALEF010000208.1:0-2234 GCF_014145245.1 Dietzia sp. B44
GCGCCGCTCACTTCCGAGCCGGTGGTCGGCCGCCCGGTCACCGTCGCGGGCGGTCGTCGTCGTCCGCGGCGGGCATCACCGCGGTCGCGTGGGGCTCGTCCTCCGGCCGCACCGCGTTCTGCAGTGCGATGGACCGGGCCAGCCGGGCGTAGCGCAGTTCCTGTTCGCGGAAGCGCACGTACGTGGAGACGGTGACAAAGGCGAAGCCCATCACCAGCGCGTAGAGCACCAGGTCGGTGCCGCGCTGCACGCCCAGCGCGTTGGCCACCACGGTGAGGTCGTCCGGGCGCAGCACGGCGTAGACCATGAACACCACGAACAGCACGAAGCCGATCTTGACCCCGGCCTTGGCCCGCGCCTTGCGCCGGTTGGCCAGGAAGAACGCCACCAGCGCGGCGCCGGCGAGCAACAGCAGTGCCTTGATCATCGCGGCAACCTCTTTCCCACGAAACCGTCGGAGAGGATGTTGATCCCGTTGAGCAGCGACTGCCCCTTCGACATGGAGTACTCGGTGTAGAGGATGTCGACCGGCTGCTCGGCCACGCGCCACCCACGGCTGTCCATCAGTTCCACGAACTCGCTGGCGTGACTCATGCCGTTCATACGCAGGTTGAGGTCGTCGGCGACCCGCCGGTTAAACACCCGCAGTCCGTTGTGGGCGTCCGTCAGACCGAGCCTGCGGGTGCGTGGGCTGAGCATGACGACGGTCTTGAGGACGACCCGCTTGATCAGCGGCACCTGGTCGCCCTCGCGGCGTGGGCGGCCGAAGCGGGTCCCCACCACGATGTCCACGGGCTCACAGCGCAGCCGCTCGACCATCGCGAGGACGTCCTTGACCTGGTGCTGCCCGTCGGCGTCGAAGGTGACGAAGTAACGGGCGCCGGGTTGCGCGCGGGCGTACTCGACACCGGTCTGGATGGCGGCCCCCTGCCCGAGGTTGACGGGGTGGCGGACCAGGTGCGCGCCCGCACGGTGGATCGCCGCCGCGGAGTCGTCGGTCGAACCGTCGTCCACGGCAACGATGTAGGGGAACGTCTCGCGTGCGGTGCCGAGGACGTCCTCGATCACGGTGCCCTCGTTGAAGCAGGGGACGACCAGCCAGACGTCGCGGTTGCCTGTGGGGCCGCCCCCTGCCGCGCCGGAGGGTCCTGGGAGTCGCTCACTGTCACTGCTCATCGCCGGTCGATACTATGCGATCGAACGGAAAACCCTGTGAAGAGAAGGACGGCGGTTCCCCGATGGCCATCGATGTGATGCTCCCCTACTACGGGGATGTCGGACACTTCAAGAAGGCTGTGGACAGTGTCCTCTCCCAGACCTACACCGACTTCCGTCTGGTCGTGGTGGACGACGGCTACCCGGACCCGGAGCCGGCCCGCTACATGGGGGAGATCACCGCGCGCGACGAGCGGGTGACCTACGAGAAGAACGAGACCAACCTCGGCGCCAACGGCAACTACCGCAAGTGCCTGGAGATGGTCACGGCACCGATCGTCGTGGTGATGGGCGCCGACGACGTCATGCTGCCCAACTACCTGCAGGTGGTGGCGGACGGTTTCGCGGCCGTTCCCGACGCCGCCGTGATGGAGGTCGGCGTCAGCGTCATCGACGAACACGGTGCCCCCGTGCGGCCCCTGTCCGACACCGTCAAGGCGTTCACCTCGCCCAAGGCCGACGGTCGCACGGTCCTCCACGGCGAGAAGCTCATGACCTCGCTGATGCACGGGAACTGGACCTATTTCCCGTCTCTGGCGTGGAGTTCCGAGTGGATCCGCCGCATCGGGTTCCGCGAGGGACTGGACGTGGTGCAGGACCTGGCGCTGCTGGTCGACGTGATCACCGGTGGCGGTCACATGGTCTACGACCCGACCCTGGCGTTCCTCTACCGCCGGCATTCCGCCTCCGACTCCTCGGTGCGCGCGCTCGACGGCCGCCGCTTCGACGAGGAGGCCCGCTTCTTCGCCGGCGAGGCCGACGCGTTCGCGGCCCGGGGCTGGAAGAGCGCAGAGCGGGCCGCGCGTCTGCACCTGACCTCGCGGCTCAACGCGCTGTCGCTGTTGCCCACCGCGGCCCGGGCCGGCAAGTTCGCCGAGGGCGGCAAGCGGCTGCTCGGTCACAGCTTCCGGAAGTTCTGACCCCGACGGGAATTGACCGGAGCTGGCACGAGAGGAGGCCCGGATGGTCCCCGAGGCGTGGATCCCGCACCGCCGTGAGGACGGCGAACTGATCGGCTG
>NZ_JAALEF010000018.1:0-16090 GCF_014145245.1 Dietzia sp. B44
GGCCGAGTCCGTCGGCGGGGACCTGGTGCCGCTCGGTTCGGCCGGGGCCAAGGCCGCGGCCGTGGTGCGCGGGGAGGCGGACGCCTACATCCACGCCGGTGGCCAGTACCAGTGGGACTCGGCCGCACCGGCCGGGGTGGCCCTGGCCAGGGGGTTCGTCGCGGTGCGCGTGGACGGTTCCCCGTTGGAGTACAACGTGGCCGAGACCTACCTGCCGGATCTTGTGGTGTGCCGCGCGGACCTGGCCGAGGCGATCCTGGAGGCGATCGCCTCGGCGTGAGGGGTCAGGCCCCGGTGTCGGGGGCGCCGCTGCCCCCGGCGTGGGTCACCTGCTCGTGACCAGGGCCCCCGCGATGGCCGCCATGAACGCGTCCTTGGCCAGGCTCATGCCCTCCTGGGAGGGGCGGATGCCGTCGGACTCGGTCATCGAGGGGTTGCGGAAGTACATCGCCAGCAGGCCGGCGGAGAAGGTGCCGAGCGCGGCGCCCGCGAGGCGGGGCGAGACCACAGGCGTGAGCAGTGCCGCGCCGATCCCGATCTCGGAGTAGGCGACGAACTTGCCGAACGTGTCCGGCTCCAGCTTGGTGACCTGCGGGACGCCGGTGGCGGCGAATCCCTGTAGGCCCTGGGCCGCCTCGGTGGGCAGGTTGCGCTTGGACAGTCCCGAGTTGAGGACGAACGCGCCGGTGACTCCGCGGAGGATGGCGTTGGACAGGCTCATGGGTGCTCCTGTGGGGGTCGGGGTCGCGAGTGCTGCGACACAGGTGAAGTGACTCTTTGGTGATGTGACACCCAGGAGGGTAACGCACATGATGCCTGATTCCGCCCCGGGGAGATCGACCCCACAGGATGCGCGAGCGGGCCTCCGGTGGGACAGTCATTTCCATGAGCCCGAACAGCAGCCGCGACATCACCGACAAGCCCGACCCGGACGCCGACCCGGATTCGGGGAAGCCCGACTCGCCGACCTCACTGAAGTCGGGAACCTGGAAGATCGGTCTCACGCGTGCCGCCGCCGAGTTCTCCAAGGACAAGTGCACGGACCTGGCCGCCGCGCTGACGTATTTCGCGGTGCTCTCGATCTTCCCGGCACTGTTGGCGGTGGTCTCGTTGCTCGGCGTGTTCGGGCAGGGGCAGGAGACCGTCAACGCTGTGATGGAGTTGTTCGAGGGGGCCGCCCCGGAGGAGACACTCGCGGCTCTGCGGGGGCCCATCGACTCGTTGGTCAACACCCCGGCCGCCGGACTCGCCCTCATCACAGGTCTGCTGGGCGCGCTGTGGACGGCGTCCGGCTACGTGGGCGCCTTCGGGCGGGCCATGAACCGCATCTACGAGGTCGAGGAGGGGCGCCCCTTCTGGAAGCTCAAGCCCGCCATGATCGTGCTGACCGCGGTCCTTCTGCTCCTGGTCTGCCTGGCCGGGCTCATGCTGGTCGTCAGCGGCCCGATCGCCGCCTGGGTGGGTGACCTCGTGGGCCTCGGCGAGACCGCCGTGACCGTGTGGGGCATCGCCAAGTGGCCGGTGCTGGTCCTCGTCGTCGTCGTGATCCTGGCCGTGCTCTACGGGTTCTCGCCCAACGTCAAGCAACCCAAGTTCCGGTGGGTCTCCGTCGGCGCGATCGTGGCGTTGGTGGTCTGGGCGGTCGCCACGGCGGGGTTCGTGTTCTACGTGTCCAACTTCTCCAGCTACAACGCCACCTACGGCTCGCTGGCCGGAGTCATCATCTTCCTGCTCTGGCTCTGGATCACCAACAACGCGTTGCTGTTCGGGGCCGAGGTCGACGCCGAGGTGGAGCGGGCCCGCGAGCTGCAGGCCGGACTGCACGCCGAGGAGACCATCCAGCTCCCGCCCCGTGACACCACCGCCAGCGACAAGGCCGAGGAGAAGCGGCAGAAGACCATCGACGACGCCGCCGACGTCCGCCGCGAGGCCCAGGCGGAGCAGGCCCGCAACCCCGACTGACAGCCGGGGCATTCGTCCCCGGATGCCGGCGGGATCAGGTCCCGGGATCAGAAACGGGGTCAGGTCCCGGGGTCTGTTTCCGGGGAGGCGACGTCGCGGTGGTAGACCACGCGCAGTGCGAGCTCCTGGTATCGGTGCACGATCTCCTCGACCAGGAGGTCGCCGCCCGGCTCGTACCAGTGGGCGATCGCGTTACACATGCCCAGGATCGACCGGTACGAGTCCTCCGGGAACGGTGTGCGGAATTCTCCGCTGGCGACGCCGTCCGCGAGCGCCTGTCGCAGCGGCTCGCTGGACTGCCGTTGCCGCTCGCGGTACGCGGAGAGGGATGCTGGTTCAAGGTTCCGGGTTTCAGTCTGGACCAGCTGGGACTGCTCCTGCTCGAGGGTGCGGAACCGGACCAGTGAGGCGACGTACCCCAGCAGTCGACCGGTGGGGGTCGGATCCTTCGCCTGGAACTCGTCGACCACCCGCTGCTCAAATGAGTCCATCCCGACATTGAGCATCGCCGCGAGCAGTTCCTGCTTGCTGGCGTAGTGGTAATACATCGCCGACAGGCTCACCCCGGTCTTCTGGGCGATCGAGCGGATGGACGCTCCGCCGTAACCGTGTTCCACGAACTCGCGGCGTGCGACAGCCAACAGGTCACTCTGCACCGTGCCGCTGGTCATCTTCGGTCTCCTCAGTTGCCCGTCCACCGGGGTCGGCGCTTCTCCTTGAATGCCAACGCTCCCTCGCGGGCGTCGTCGGAGGACCTCACCGGTAGGAATATCCCCCTCATCTTTCCGAATTCCTCCTCGGAGGTCCATTCGCGGGACCCGGTCATGATCTCCTTGGACGCCCGCACGGCGAGTGGGGCGTTGGCGGCGATCGCGGAGGCGAGCTCCACTGCCGCGTCGCGGGCGCCGCCTGCGGGGACTAGGCGATTGATCAGCCCGGCCGCGCGGGCGGTCCCGGCGTCGACGGGCTCGCCGGTCAACGCCATCTCCATGGCCAGTTGATACGGCACCCAGCGCGGCAGACGCATGAGTCCGCCGGCCCCCGCGAGCAGACCCCGTTTGACCTCGGGAAGTCCGAATCGCGCGGTCTCGGACGCGACCACGAGGTCGCAGGCCAGGACGATCTCGAACCCACCCCCGAGCGCCGGACCCTCGACCGCGGCGATGAGTGGCTTAGCCGGAGGTTGCTCCACGAACCCGGCGAAACCGCGGCCCGGTAGCGACACGTCCTCGCCGGCGAGGAACGCCTTGAGATCCATCCCGGCGCAGAACACCGGCCCGGCACCGGTGATGACGCCCGCGGAGAGGTCGTCCCGCCGGTCCAGCTCCTCCATCGCCGCGGCGACCGCCTCCGACGTCGCCCGGTTGATGGCGTTGCGGGCGTGCTGGCGGTCGAGCGTCACCACCATCACGCCGTTGATCTCCTCCACGTGCACACGGTCGGCCGTCTCGATGTTCACTTGGGCGCCATCCGGATCGCGCCGTCGATGCGGATGGTCTCGCCGTTGATCATGGCGTTGTCCACCACGTGCAGCGCGAGCTTGGCGTACTCGTCAGGCCGACCGAGCCGCGAGGGATGCGGGATCTGTGCGGCCAGGCCCTCGACCAGCTCGGCCGGATGGCGATCGAAGATCGGCGTCTCGAAGATGCCGGGGGCGATCGTGTTGACGCGGATCTGGCGGCGGGCCAGGTCCCGCGCGGCGACGATCGTCATCCCGACGATGCCGGCCTTGGACGCGGAGTAGGGCATCTGGCCGATCTGTCCCTCCCACGCGGCCACGGAGGCGGTCATGACGACCACGCCGCGCTCACCGTCGACGGGATCGTTCTCGGCCATCTCGGCCGCGGCGATCCGCAGGACGTTGAACGAACCCAGGAGGTTCACCCGCACGACCAGCTCGAAGTCCTCCAGCGAGCCCGGCTCGCCCTCGCGGTCCACCACCCGGACGGTCCGGCCGATGCCCGCACAGTGCACGACCGCGCGCAGGGGAGCGCGGTCCGCCGCAGCCCGGACAGCCGCGGTGATCTCCTCGGGATCGGCGACGTCGGCGGGGGCGAAGGTGACGAGGTCACCGAACTCCTCGGCAACCTGCTGCCCGTTCGAGGACGGCAGGTCCACCAGGACGGTGGGGACACCGGCGTCGACGAACCGGGCCACGGTCGCCCGACCCAGTCCGGAGGCGCCGCCGGTCACCAGTGCGCTGGCGTTTGTCAGATCCATGGATTGTGCCTTTCTGGAGGGGGATCTCTCGGACGAGAGAGGGGGTCAGAGGGCCTCTACTACGGTCGCGTTGGCCATCCCGCCGGCTTCGCACATCGTCTGGAGTCCGAAGCGGCCGCCGGTGCGGCGCAGGTGGTGGATCATCGTGGTCATGATGCGCACACCCGATGCGCCGAGCGGGTGGCCCAGAGCCACCGCGCCGCCGACGGGGTTGAGCTTGTCGTCGTCGGCGCCCATCTCGTCCCGCCAGGCCAGCGGCACGGACGCGAAGGCCTCGTTGACCTCGTAAGTGTCGAGGTCCGCGATGGTCATCCCGGCGCGGTCGAGGACCTTGCGGGTGGCGGGGATCGGGCCGGTGAGCATGAGGACCGGGTCGTCGGCGACGACGGCGGAGGCCACGATCCGCGCGATCGGCGTCAGGCCCAGTGAGCGCGCGACGTCCTCGTTCATGATGAGCATGGCCGCGGCGCCGTCGGTGATCTGCGAGGAGTTGCCGGCGGTGACCTTCCAGTCGATCTCTGGCCGCTCGGCCCGTGCGGCCTCGGTGTCGAACGCCGTACGCAGGTCGGCCAGCCTCTCGGCGGTGGTGCCCGGTCGGATCGACTCGTCGCGGTCCACGAGTCCCGCCGGGGTGGTCACGGGCACGATCTCTTCGTCGAACCATCCACTCGACCGTGCGGCGTCCGCGCGGTCGTGGGAGCGCGCCGAGTACTCGTCCAGCTGCTCACGGGACAGGTCCCACTTGCCGGCCACGAGTTCGGCGGCCACGCCCTGGTTGGTCAGGTTCGGGTAGCGGGCGTGGACGAGCGGTCCGTGGGGATCCTGGTCGAGCCGGTTGACGCCCATCGGGATGCGGCTCATGGACTCGAGGCCGGCGGCTATCACCACGTCGTAGGCACCGGCGACCACACCTTGGACGGCGAAGTCGACGGCCTGCTGGCTCGAGCCACACTTGCGTTCGACGGTGACGCCGGGCACGTGCTGGGGGAACCCCGCGGCGAGGGCGGCCTGGCGGCCGACTGTGCCGGATTGTTCGCCGACCTGGCTGACCACGCCGACGATGACGTCGTCGACCAGGGCGGTGTCGAGGCCGGTCCGGTCGACGAGTCCGGAGAGTAGCTGGGCGAGGAGGTCGACGGGGTGCAGGTCGGCGAGGGCACCGCCCGGCTTGCCTTTCCCCATGGGGGAGCGGACGGCGTCGATGATGACTGCGTTGTGCACGGATTCTCCGATTCGGGTGAGATGCGGGGCGGGTGGCGCGGTGGCGTCTGCTCTGGTGGGTCAGACCGAGGTGTCGAGTCGGCCCTTGACCAGCTTCCCCGTCTGAGTGCGGGGGATGACCTCGGTGAACGCCACGGTGCGGGGGCACTTGTAGCGTGCGATCCGGTCGAGGCAGTGCTGTTTGATCCGCTCGGCGGTCGCTTCGGACGGCTCGACGCCCGGGACGAGTTGGACCACCGCCTTAACGGACTGTCCCATCACCTCGTCCGGGACGCCGATCACCGCGACGTCGATGACGTCCGGGTGTACGGCGATGCAGTTCTCGATCTCCTGCGGGTAGATGTTGACCCCGCCCGAGATGATGGTGAACTTGGCCCGGTCGGTCAGGTACAGGTAGCCGTCCTCGTCGAGGTGACCGATGTCGCCGAGCGTGGTCCAGTTCTGGTGGTCGGGGTGCCTGGTCTCCGCGGTCTTCCCGGGATCGTTGTGGTACTCGAACGAGTAGTCGTCGCGCTCGAAGTAGATCCACCCGTCCTCACCGGCGGGCAGTTCCGCGCCCAACTCGTCGCAGATGTGGACGATGCCCGAGGAGCCCTGTCCGACACGTCCGACGCTGCCGGGTTTGCGCAGCCATTCGTCCGGGGAGATCGTGGTGGCGCCGTTGGACTCCGTGGACGAGTAGTACTCGTAGATCACCGGCCCCCACCAGTCGAGCATGGCCTTCTTGATCTCCACCGGGCACGGGGCGGCGGCGTGGATCGCGACCCGCATCGACGACACGTCGTAGGACTCGCGCACCTCCTGCGGCAGGCGGAGCATCCGGATGAAGTGGGTCGGGACCCACTGGCTGTGCGTGACCCCGTACTTCTCGATCCCGGCCAGGCAGTGTTCCGGGTCGAAGCGGTCCATGAGGATCACCGTGCCGCCGTGGGCCTGCGTTCCCGTGGCGTACCGCAGTGGAGCGGCGTGGTAGATCGGGGCCGGGGACATGTAGACGGTGTCGTCGTCGAACCCGTAGTTGCGCTTCATGCGCGCCACGAGTGACGGGCCCGGCTCGTCGCCCACCTGGGCACCGTCGAGCGCGGGTTTGATGCCCTTGGGGCGGCCGGTGGTGCCCGAGGAGTAGAGCATGTCCGCCCCGCGCGGCTGGTCCGCCGGCGGGGTGGTGGACATCTCCGCCATGGTGGTCGTGTAGTCGAGGTGGCCGGGGACCTCGCCGGCGAACGCGAGCCGGTGCTCGACGTGCGGCGTCTGCTCGATGATCGCCTCACCGAGCTCGGCGAGGGGGCCCGAGACGAGAAGCACCCGGGCGCCGCTGTCCGCGACGATGTAGGCGACCTCGTCGGTGGCCAGGTGGGTGTTGACCATCGTGAAGTACAGGCCGCAGCGCATCGCGCCCCAGTACAGCTCGAATACCGTGGCGTCGTTGACAGAGAGCGCCGCGATGTGGTCGCCCGGCCGCAGCCCCCGGGCCAGGAGCCAGTTGGCGAACCGTACCGAACGGGCCTCGAGCTCGGAGTAGGTGACCACGCGGCCGGTGGCGTCCTCGATGACGGCCGGCTTGTCCGGGTGGGTGATGGCGAATCTTCCTGGATACACGTGAGAGTCCCCCTGACCGTCAGAGCCCGAGGCTCTTGGCGATGATCGTCTTCATGACCTCACTGGTGCCGCCGTAGATCCGGGAGACGCGGGTGTCCGTGTAGAGGCGGGCGATGGGGTATTCGGTGATGTAGCCGTACCCGCCGTGCAGCTGCAGGCACCGGTCGATCACGCGGGCGGCCATCTCGGTGGCGTGGAGCTTGGCCTTGGCGGCGTCCGCGACGGTGAGCTCGCCCCGGTCGAGCAGTTCCAGGCAGTGGTCCACGTACACGCGGGCCACCTCGACCTCTGTCGCGCACTCGGCCAGCACGAACTTGGTGTTCTGGAAGGAGGAGACGGGCTTGCCAAAGACGACGCGCTCACGCGTGTAGTCGGTGGCCAGTCGCAGCGCCGCCTCGGATTGGGCGACCGCGTTGAGCGCGATGCTCAGGCGCTCCTGGGGGAGGTTGTGGGTGAGGTATCCGAACGCCGAGTCCTTCTCTCCGAGCAGGTTCTCGGCGGGGACCTTGACGTCGTTGTACGACAGCTCGGCGGTGTCCTGCTGGCGCAGGCCGATCTTGTCGAGCTTGCGGCCCACGGAGAATCCCTCGGCGTCGGTGGGGACACAGATGATGGACAGGCCGTGGCGGCGGTTGTCGGGGTCGAACGGCGAGGTGCGGCAGATCGTGAGAATCATGTCCGCGGTCACGCCGCCGGTGATGAACGTCTTGGAGCCGTTGACCACGTAGTGGGTGCCGTCGGCGCTGAGCTTGGCGGTCGTGGCGATGTTCGCCAGATCCGACCCGGTGCCGGGCTCGGTCATCGCGATGGCGGTCATCAACTCGCCGGAGGCGAAGACCGGCAGCCAGCGCCGTTTCTGCTCCGGGGTCCCGTACTCGAGGAGGTACGGCAGGATGAGGCAGCAGTGCACCGTATAGGAGCCGAAGGACACGCCGGCGCGGGCGACCTCCTCGAAGATGATCGCGCTGTACTTGAAGCTAGTCTCGCCGCCGCCGCCGAACTCCTCGGGGACCTGGATGCCGAGGATGCCGAGCTCTCCGAGCTTGTGGAAGAACTCGCGCGGTGGGCGTCCGTGCTCGTCCCACTCCTCACGGTGCGGGGCCACCTCCTTGGTGATGAAGTCGCGCACCAACTGGCGGAACTCGTCGTGCTCTCGGGTGAAGATGGTCCGCTGCATGGTGACTCCTGGGGTTTGCCTCGGTTTTGTCTCGGGTTTGTCTGGTGGTGGCTGCGTGGCTGGTGTAACCGGGCCGTGGCGGGTGGCCCGTGATCCGCTGGCAGTGACCTGGTCACTCCGCGGCGGAGGTCTCGGGCAACCAGAGCGCGATCTCGGGGAAGAAGATCAGAGCGACGAGGATGACAGCGCTGGTGACGACGAACCAGGACACGCCCTTGAACACGTCGGACAGACGGACCGTCATCCCTTCGTTGACCTCGGGGTTCGACGCGATCCGGTGGACTATGTAGCTGAGCATGCCGATCGGCGGGGTGACCAGCGCCAGCTCGACCAGGATCACCATGAAGACGCCGAACCACAGCAGGCTGATGTCGAAGGTGGCCAGCACCGGCATGAGGATCGGCACCGTGAGCAGGATCATCGCGAGGCCGTCCATGAACATGCCCAGGATGAGGAACACGAAGATCAGCCCGAGGAGGAACAGCGTCCGGCTCAACCCGAGCGAGGTGATGGTCTCGGTGATCCAGTCGGCGACCCCGGACAGGGCCACCACGCGGGTGAGCACATGTACTCCCATGAGGAGCAGGAAGATCGAGGCGACACCGGCCGCGGTCTCGCGCAGGGACGTCAGCACGGTCCGGACCAGGTGGCCGACGGAGCGGTCGTCACCGAACAGCCAGCCCAGCAGGATCGCGGCGATCGCACCGAATGCGCCGGCCTCGGTGGGCGTGAAGATGCCGGTGTACATGCCGCCGATGATGAGGATGAGGATGAGGGTCACCGGGGTGACGTCCACGAGGGAACGCAGCCGCTGGCCCCAGGTGTAGTGGGTGGTCGACCGGGGCCCGAGGGTCGGGTCGATGCTGCACCTGACGACGATGACGACGCCGTACGCCAGGGCCGTGAGCAGTCCCGGGATGAGCGCGGCGAGCAGCTGCGGCCCGACCGGCGTCTCGGCCACACCGGCGTAGATCACCAGGACCACGCTGGGCGGGATGAGCATCCCGAGGGTTCCGGACATCGCGACGACGCCCGTGGCCAGCGACGGCTTGTACCCGGCGCGCAGCATCTCGGGGATGGTCGTGCGCCCCAGTGCGTAGGAGATGGCGATGGAGCTGCCGCTCGAGGCGGCCAGTCCGGCGCCCGCGAAGTTGGTCGAGACCGCCAGTCCGCCGGGCAACCGGCCGAGCCAGGCCTGGGCGGAGGTGAACAGCTTGCCCGTCAGATTGAACCGACCCATCGCCACGCCCATGAGGATGAACAGGGGGATGACGGACAGGCTCCAGCTGGCGGCGGAGGTGAAGGGGACGTCCTCGAACGTCACGGCCACGGCGCTGGTGCCCGCGAGCTTCCACAGGCCCACCGCGCCGGCACCCATGATCGCGATACCCACGTGGATACCGGAGACCATCGCGACGATCGACAGGAGGATGGTCAGGACGCCGACAGCGGTGTCGGGGAGGTCCGGAGTGAACAGGATGACCGCGGCGATGATCAGTGAGAAGCCGAAGTTGCCCCAGTAGGCCCGGATGAAGTTGCGGTTCGGCGTGGGGACTGCGAGATCGTCGGTGCGGGCCACGCCGGTGTGGTCGGTGACGAGGGTGGTGTCAGACATCGGACTTCCTCGGACGGTCGTTGATCAGCAGGCTGATGATCGACATCAGGAGCTGGAGGGCGAACAGGGCGAATCCGATGGCCAGGACGATCTTCACCGGCCAGATCGGGATGGTGATCGCCCCGAGTGCGACCTGTTGGACCTCGACGGCGAAGACCGCCGCGGTGATCGAGTAGTAGGTCAGCGCCGAGACGAACAGGAACATCAGACCCGAGACGATCAGGTCGGACCACCAGCGGGAGACGGGGTCGAGGTACTGGGTGAGGATGGTGGCGTTGATGTGCTCGCCGATCTGCTCCGCGTACCCCATCGCGAGCATCACGATGAGGACCATCGACCAGTTCTGGGTGATCTCCAGCGTGCCGGAGAGGGGGGTTCCGGTCAGGTTCCGGGAGCTGACGTCGGCGGCGATGTGCAGGGCCATGACCAGGGTGACGATCCCCGCGATCACGG
The DNA here is from genome assembly GCF_014145245.1 of Dietzia sp. B44. NCBI lineage: Bacteria > Bacillati > Actinomycetota > Actinomycetes > Mycobacteriales > Dietziaceae > Dietzia > Dietzia sp. B44. Next base: position 10,248 of record NZ_JAALEF010000018.1, read on the forward strand.
CGCATGCGTACAGCACCCGGGCGAGGGCCCGCTGCCCCGGAACGCGCCGCTCCGCGTCGGTGGTGGTGGTGTCCATCAGGTTCTCCAACTGCTCGAGGGGGTCAGGGCGCGGTGCGGTCGAAGATCTCGGACCGGACGGACTGCTCGAAGGGGGCCAGATCGATCTGGACCGACTCCGGGTCCTCCGGGATCTCGGCGAGGGCCGGGTCGTCGTACCCCATGTCCTCGAGCCGCGTCTTCCAATCGGCCATGATCTGGCGGTAGCGCTCGACGGTGCCCTCGGGATCCTCGAGGTCGTCGGGGGCGCGCTCCGGCAGGGTGCGCAGTGCCTCCTCCTGGTACGTCTCGAGGGTGGCCTTGAGCTCGGGGTCGACGTCGTAGAAGCTCACGCTCTTGTCCGCGCCCTCGGCGAGGAGCCGCTGGTGCAGGACGATCCCCTCCTCGCGGAGGTAGCCGTCGAACCACGTCTGTCGGGCGTCGTCGATGATCTGCCGGGCGTCCTCGGGGAGCTCGTCCCAGACGTCCTTGTTCATGATCACGTACTGCGTGTAGCTCGAGAAGGGGATGTCGACGTAGTGTTTGGCGACCTCCCACAGACCGAGGGCGATCATGATCTTGCCGTTGGCCAGGGAACAGTCGATCACCCCGCGTTGCAGGCCCTCGTAGATCTCGCCGGTCGGCAGGGTCACGGGGACCATCCCCAGGGCCTCGATCTCGCCGTAGTTGAATGCGCCGCCACTTCGCACCCGTTTGCCCCGGGCTTCCTCGAGGCTGTTGACCGGGTCCTTGCACACGAGGTGGTAGTTGGTCGAGGGGGTCCAGGTGAAAAGGAGCTTGATGTCCTGGTCCGAGAACTGCTCCTCGATCAGCGGGTCGGTGAGCGCGAACTCGCTGCCACCGGCGAAGGCCTGCATCATGCCGAGCGGGTACTCCGGCTCCACGACACTGGCCATCTGGCTGGTCCAGTCGGTCATGGGGAACTCGGACGGGTAATAGCTGGGGGTGAACATCCCCATGTCCACGATCCCGCCGCGGACCCCCTGCGCCATGTCGGCGCCCTTGACCAGGCTGCCGCCCCAGTACTCGTCGAAGGTGATCTTGCCGCCGGTCTCCTCCTCGACCTGCTCGGCGAAGGCGCGGAAGGGGCCGGCGGAGGAGACGGTCGTGTAGTCGCCGTACCGGAGTGTGATCGGCTCCATGGTCTCGACGCTGTCGCCGGTGATTCGGTGGCCGCCGGAGCAGCCCGTGGCGGCGAGCGCTCCGATCATCGTCAGGGCGAGCGCCGCGCGTCGGGCCACGCGGTTTCGGTTGCTGCGGGACATCGGGGATCCTTCTGGTTCCGGACCGGTCGCGTGCAGGTGCGTCCGGGGTCCTGATGGATGGCCTGAGGGGGTGTGCGGCAGACCGCTCGATCCGCGCGCTGGTGTAATCCAGATCACGTTTCGAACGTTCGTTAAGTTAGTTGCGTCACGTCGGCTTGTCAAGAAATGATTGTCATAGATTCGGGGTCGGGCTCGGGATTGCGTGCCCACTGAGGCGGCCCGACGGGCGCGGCGCGCCACACGACTCACGCCCGAGCAGCCACAATCAGGGCATGACGACTTCCGGTGGCGCCGTGACGACCGTTCGGCGACGACTCCGGACCGTCAGACTGGTCCTCGCGAGATCCGTGGGGGAGTTCCTCCGCGATCGCGGCCCCGATCAGGCGGGCTCGCTCACCTTCTACGGGGTGCTCTCACTGTTCCCCGCGATCCTCGTCATGGTCTCGCTGCTCGGCGTGTTCGGGCAGGGGGCCAGGACGGTCGACGCCATCATGGCCATGCTCTCCGACATCGCCCCGCCGGAGGTGCTCGACCCGATCCGCGGTCCCGTCGAGGCCGTCGTTACCACGCAGGCCGCCGGGACGGCGCTGGTGGTGGGCGCGACCATCGCGCTGTGGACCGCGTCCCGCTATGTCTGGGCGCTCGGTCGCGCGATGAACCTCATACTCGGAGTGGAGGAGGGACGGCCGCCGTGGCGGCTGCTGCCCGTCGGCCTGCTGCTCACGGCGTTGCTCATCGTCCTCGTGGCCGTCGGGGGCCTGGCGCTGGTGTTCACCGGCCCCATCGCCGAGACCGTGGGTGGGTGGATCGGCCTCGGCGAGACCGCGTTGGCCGTGTGGAGTGTGGCCAAGTGGCCGGGGGCCCTGATCTCCGCCATCCTCGCGTTGGCGATCCTCTACCGGTTCGCTCCCAACGTGGCCGGACGCAAATTCCACTGGGTCTCGCTGGGTGCGGCGGCGGCCCTGCTCATCATCGGTGTCGCCACCGCCGGTTTCGGCTTCTTCGTCTCCAACTTCGGCAACTTCAACCGCTCGTACGGATCGCTGGCGGGGATCATCGTGTTCCTGTTGTGGTTGTGGTTGGTCAACATGGCCGTGCTCTACGGCGCGCGGCTGGACACCGAGGTGCTGCGTATCCGCCAACTCCGGGCCGGCATACCGGCCGAGGAGACGGTGCAGGTGACCCCGCGCGACACGACGGCCAGCGACTTCTTCGCGCGCCGGCGGGCCACGATGCTCGCCGACTACCGGGAACTGCGCCGGGATCCGGCCCCCGTCGACGACGACACCTCCGCTGATGACGTGGCGGCCGGTGACGCGGATGCCGAGGCCGGGGAGACGGCCGAGGCGGCACCTCCACGACGGTAGGGTTGGCCGCATGCGCCTCGTCGTCACCGGGGGAGCCGGGTTCATCGGCGCCAACTTCGTCCACACCGTGGTCCGTGAGCACCCGCACGCCCACGTCACCGTGCTGGACGCCATGACGTACGCCGCCAACCGGTCGAGCCTGGCCGGACTCCCGTCGGATCGGGTCGAGCTGGTGGAGGCCGACTGCGCCGACCCCGCGGTGACCGGCGGGCTGGTCGCGCAGCTCACCGGTCCGCAGGACGCCGTGGTGCACTTCGCCGCCGAGAGCCACAACGACAACTCGCTCGCCACCCCGTGGCCGTTCGTGCACTCCAACATCGTGGGCACCTACGCCGTGCTCGAGGCCTGCCGCGGCCACGACGTGCGCCTGCACCACGTCTCGACCGACGAGGTCTACGGCGACCTCCAGCTGGACGATCCGGACAGGTTCACCCCGGCCACCGCGTACAACCCGTCGAGCCCGTACTCGGCCACCAAGGCGGGCGCGGACATGTTGGTGCGCGCGTGGGTCCGCAGCTTCGGTGTCCGCGCCACGATCAGCAACTGCTCCAACAACTACGGCCCGTTCCAGCACATCGAGAAGTTCATCCCGCGGCAGATCACCAACCTTCTCACCGGGCAGCGCCCCCGCCTCTACGGCAGTGGTGCCAATGTCCGGGACTGGATCCACGTCGACGACCACAACTCGGCGGTCCTGCGGATCCTGGCACGAGGTGAGCTCGGGCGGACCTACCTCGTCGGCGCCGACGGCGAGCACTCCAACCTGCAGGTCATGCAGATGATCTGCGAGCTGATGGGCGCCACCGCCACCGACGGCGACCCCGGCTTCGACCACGTCACCGACCGCCCCGGCCACGACCTGCGCTACGCGATCGACGCCACCGCCACCCGCGAGGAGCTCGGGTGGGAGCCGCAGCACACGAACCTGCGGGACGGGCTGGCCCAGACCATCGAGTGGTACCGCGAGAACCGCGACTGGTGGGAGCCGGTCAAGGAGAGCGTCGAGGCGAAGTACGCCCGGACGGAGAAGATGCTGTGAAGGGCATCGTCCTGGCCGGCGGCAGCGGCACCCGTCTGCGCCCCCTCACTCTGGCCACCAGCAAGCAACTCATGCCGGTCTACGACAAGCCGATGATCTACTACCCGCTGTCCACGCTCATGCTGGCGGGCATCCGCGACATCCTGCTCATCACCACGCCCGAGGACGCGCCGCAGTTCCGGCGGCTCCTGGGCGACGGCAGCCAGTTCGGCATCACCCTGAGCTACGTCGAGCAGGCCGCCCCCGAGGGCCTGGCCCAGGCGTTCGTCCTGGGTGCGGACCACATCGGTGACGACCCGGTGGCGCTGATCCTGGGCGACAACATCTTCTACGGCCCCGGGATGGGAGCGCAGCTGCGACGGTTCGCCGACCTCGACGGCGGCGCCGTGTTCGCCTACCGCGTGTCCAACCCGGGCGACTACGGGGTGATCGACTTCGACGCCGCCGGCCGCGCGATCAGCCTCGAGGAGAAGCCCGAGAACCCGTCCTCCGACTTCGCCGTCCCGGGGCTCTACTTCTACAGCGCCGACGTGGTGGAGGTGGCGCGGAACCTCGAGAAGTCGCCGCGCGGGGAATACGAGATCACCGACGTCAACCGGCACTATCTCGAGGCCGGCCGCCTACAGGTCGAGGTGCTCCCGCGTGGAACCGCCTGGCTGGACACCGGCACCCACGACTCTCTGCTCGACGCGGGCAACTACGTCCGGACCATCGAGGACCGGCAGGGCCTGAAGATCGGCTGCCCGGAGGAGGTGGCGTGGCGGATGGGGTATCTCGACGACGACGAGCTCACCGACCGCGCCCACGACCTCAGGAAATCGGGGTACGGGGCCTACCTGCTCGACGTGCTCCGCCGCGAAAAGGGTCGGCAGTGGTGAGCGGCGGCCATCCGGACGATCAGCCTGCACAGCCGCCCCCCCCGATGCACGCACGCCTGAGCAGCGGTGCACGCGGGAGTGCAGAGGGGGGAGCGGATGCAGAGGGGGGAGCGGCTGCAGAGGGGGCGGGCGAGCCCTTGCGCCCCGCCGGGCTGCCGCGGGTCCTCGTCACCGGCGGAGGCGGGCAGCTCGGGCACGCGCTCTCCGGGGTGGCCGACGCCCCGGGCCGTGACGAACTGGACATCACCGATCCTGCGTCGATGTCCGCCGCCCTGGACCGCTTCTCGCCGGAGGTGGTGATCAACGCGGCCGCGTACACCGATGTCGACGGCGCGGAAGCCGACGAGGCGGGGGCCCGGGCGATCAACACCGTCGGCGCCGAGGAGCTCGCCGCAGCGTGCCGGGAGCGCGGAATCCGGATGGTCCACATCAGTACTGACTACGTCTTCTCCGGCGAGATCCCCGGAGGAGGTGACCCGGCCACCGCTCCGGCGCTCGAGCCCACGGACCCGACCGCCCCCACCACGGCGTACGGGCGGACCAAGCTGGCGGGGGAGCGGGCTGTGCTGGCTTCGCACCCGGAAGCGACCGTCATCCGCACCGCGTGGCTCTACACCGGCCCGCAACGCGAGTCCCTCGGCCTGTCCGGCAGCGACTTCGTGGCCACCATGGTCCGACTGGAGCGCGAGCGAGACACGCTCAACGTGGTCGACGACCAGTGGGGCTCGCCCACCTATACGCAGGCCCTCGCCGGCGGTCTGCTGGAGATGCTGGCCGCCGAGAGGGCCGGTCGGGTCGACACCCGAGGGCTCACCCTGCACGGGGCCGGAGGCGGGCGCGCGACGTGGTGGGAGCTCGCCCGCGAGGTGTTCAGCCGGTACGGCGCCGATCCGGACCGGGTCCGTCCCTGCCGTTCGGACGAGTTCCCACGCCCGGCACCGAGGCCGGCGTTCTCCGTGCTGTCCGATACCTCATGGCAGGCGGCGGGACTCTCACCGCTACCGGACTGGCGGGCCGACCTCACCAGCGCCATCGCCGAACACGCACGGGTCGCGCGCGGCGGAGGTGACCGGTGAGGCGACCGGCAACCCTGCGCGCATGACCCATCCGCGCTTCGGTCCACGCCTCCGCCGCGCGGCCCTCGCGGCAGGTGCGATCGGCATCACCACCGCCCTCGCCCTCACCGCCTGGGGCGTGTACCTGCTGCAGCCCCGCGGGGAGGATCCGGTCCGCGCCG
>NZ_JAALEF010000209.1:0-7605 GCF_014145245.1 Dietzia sp. B44
GGTTCGACCCCGGCCGAGGCCTCGTACTCGCGGACGATCCGCTCGGCCTCGTCGACCCGACCCTTCGACTCCAGGAACCGCACCGACTCGGGTAGCCCGAACCGGATCACCAGCGCGTAGGCGGCGGGGACCAGCCCGATGGCCAGCGCCCAGCGCCACCCGTCGTCACCGGTCGGGACCACGAAGTACCCGATGAGCGCCGCCATGATCCAGCCGACGGCCCAGAACCCCTCGAGGATCACCACCACCCGGCCGCGGATCCGGCGGGGCGCGAACTCGCTGACCAGCGTCGACGCCACCGGCAATTCGGCACCCAGCCCCAGTCCCACGATGAAGCGCAGGACGATGAGCACGGCGATGCCGGTCGACAGTGCCGCCGCGCCCGTGGCCAGCCCGTAGACCAGCAAGGTCGCGGCGAAGACCTGGCGGCGACCGATCCTGTCGGCGAGCAGACCCCCCAGCGCGGCGCCGATCGCCATTCCGACGAACCCGATGGAGCCGATCCAGGACAGCTCGGTGGGGGTGAGCGCCCAGTGCACTGCCAGCGCGGCCATGACGAAGGAGATGAGGCCGACGTCCATGGCGTCCAGCGCCCAGCCGACCCCGGATCCGAGCAACAGCCTGCGGTGCTTGCGGGTGAACGGCAGGCCGTCGAGGCGCTCCGTGCGTGTGGTCATGCGCGACAACGCTACTCCCGGCCCGCGGGCGTCCCACTCGCGTGGCGACCGGCCGACACCTCGAGGCGGCGCCCTCCCGCGGGTGCCCCACGGCGCCCTCGGCGAGCCCTGCGGCGCCCTCCCGCCGGTGCCTCACGGCGCCCTCCGGCGAGTGGTCGCGAATCGCGCCTGAACCGGAAGGTCACCTCGGGGAACGTGAGCGGATGTGACCACGCAAGGAGACGGGCTCACCGGCGGACGGCGGCCGGGCGGCGCAGGGGAATTCGCGACGAGGTCTGGACTTGGACCAGCGTCCGGGTAGCCTGGTGAAGTATGTGTTTTGTGTCACAAACCAGGGAGTGCCTCGTGGACACCACTGATCACGCCAGCCCGGGCGGCGCCGACTTCGACATCGTGATCCGCGGCGGGACCGTCTACGACGGAACCGGCGCGCCGGGCGTCCGGTCCGACGTCGGGATCCGATCCGGCGTCGTCGCGGCGGTGAGCCCCGCCCCGCTCCCGATCTCGCCCGGCACCCGCGTCATCGAGGCCGGCGGCAGATGGGTGATGCCCGGATTCGTCGACACCCACACCCACTACGACGTCGAACTGCTGGTCTCCCCCGGGCTCGGCGAGTCGGTGCGGCACGGGGTGACCACCGTGCTCGTGGGCAACTGCTCCCTGTCCGGGGTCTACTCGGACACCGTCGACGTGGCCGACCTGTTCAGCCGCGTCGAGGCCCTGCCCCGGGACGCCGTCCTCGAGGCACTCGAGCGCACGAAGTCCTGGTCCGACCCGGCGGCATGGCGGCGCGCGGTCGAGGCCCTGCCGCTGGGGCCCAACGTGGCGAGCTTCCTCGGCCACTCCGACGTCCGCGCCTCCGTGATGGGCCTGGGCCGGGCGACCGATCCGGAGCACTCCCCCGGTCGGGAGGAGTTGCGCGAGATCGAACGGCGGGTGGACGAGGCCCTCGACCAGGGTTTCCTCGGGGTCTCCACCATGACCAACCCGTGGGACAAGATGGACGGCGACCGCTACCGCTCGCGGACCCTGCCCTCCACACACGCCTCGTGGAAGGAGTTCCGGCGCCTCAGCCGGATCCTCCGCCGGCGCGACCGGGTCCTGCAGGGCGTGCCGAACCTCAACACCAAGGTCGACGTGGCCTTCTACGTGGCCACCAGCACGGGACTCTTCCGCAAGCCGCTGCGGGTCTCACTCCTCGCCGCCGCGGACACCCTGGCCGAGCCGTGGGTCAACCGCATCTTCCGGCCGCTGGCATGGGTGGCCAACACTCTCGGAAGGGGCAGGTTCGTGTGGCAGCACCTGCCCACCACCTTCAAGGTGTGGGCCGACGGGATCGACCTGGTGGTCTTCGAGGAGTTCGGCTCCGGACGCGAGGCGCTACACCTCAAGGACGAGATGGCCCGCACCGATCTGCTCGAGAAGGGGGGCTACCGGCGCTGGTTCCGGCGGGACTTCGAGAAGCGGTTCAGCCCACGGGTGTGGCACCGCGACTTCGACGACGCCCTGATCGTGGCCTGCCCCGACGAGTCGCTGGTCGGCAGGACCGTCGGCGACGTCGCCCGCGCACGGTCACTGCACCCCGCTGACTGCTTCCTCGACCTGGTCGTGGAGCACGGCGCCGACCTGCGGTGGACCACCACCATCGCCAACGCGCGCGAGGAGGTCGCCAACCGGCTCGCGCGGACCCCGGGGATCACCATCGGCTTCTCCGACGCCGGGGCGCACCTGCGCAACATGGCCTTCTACAACTTCGGCGTCCGCCTGCTCGAGCGCGTGCACGAGGCGGATCGTCGGGGTACCCCGTTCCTGTCCGTCGAGGAGGCCGTGTTCAAGCTCACCGGAGAACTCGCCGACTTCTACCGGCTCGACGCCGGGCGGATCGCACCCGGGCGTCGAGCCGACGTGGTGGTGATCGACCCGGCCGGCCTCGACGGCGAGTCGCTGGACTACCACGAGGAGGCGATGCCGGAGCTCGGCGGCATCCACCGCATGGTCAACCGCAACGACCGCGCGGTGGCCGCCACGATCATCAGCGGCCACGTGGTGTGGTCCGACGGCGAGTTCGCCGAGGGGTACGGCCGACAGTTCTCGGCGGGACGGTTCCTTCCCGCCGGTGAGGCCGTGGGGCCGCGGCCGAGCTCGGACCTGCGGCCGAGTACGGACCCGCGGCCGGCCGGTCACTCGGTGGGCAGTCCGGCCTCCTCCCAGGCGGAATAGCTGCCCTCGAGTTCGGTGACGTCGTACCCGACGCTGCGCAGCGCGCTGGCCACGACCGAGCTGCGGGCACCCGACTGGCAGTAGGTGACGATCGTGCCCGGGTCGGGCAGCTCGTCACGCTCCCACATCACCTGGCCGCCGTGCAGCTGGGTGGCGCCGGGGACGTGGCCGTCGGAGTACTCGGAGGTGGCGCGGACGTCGAGCACCATGGCGTGCTCGTGGGCCTCCAGGGCATTCGGGTCCACGGTCTCCGGACGGAACGTGGGCAGTCCGTCGGTGGAGGTGACGTACCCGCGCGTGGAGTCGACACCCACTCGGATGACGTGGCGCCGCAGCTCGTCGGCCGCCTCGGCGTCCTCGGCGAGGAAGACCAGGCCGCGGGTGTCGGACTCCGGGTCGATGGCCCAGCCGGCGTAGGTGCCGGCCTGACCGGCCGGGAGGTTGATGGCGCGGTCGACGGTGCCGTCGTGGACGTCGTCGGCGGGTCGGGGGTCGACGACGACGAGGTCACCGGAGTCGATGCCGGAGGCCACCTCTTCCGCTGGCAGCTCGGGCAGGTCCGGAAGTGGATGGCCGAGGACGGAGGGGCCGTCCCGGTTCTGCCGCTTCATCCGCCCGAAGTAGGCCGGCGCGTCGGGTTGGCCGTCGAGGAGTTCGGAGATGAAGCCCTCCTCGTCGTCGTTCTCCACGTACTTCGGCCACCACGCGAACTTCCGCTCGTATCCCACCGAGCTGGACGGCAGCGCGCCCAGTGACTTGCCGCAGGCGGAGCCCGCGCCGTGGGCCGGGAACACCTGGACGTGGTCGGGCAGGGTCAGGAAGTGCTCGCGCAGGCTGGCGAACAGCTGCCCGGCGCTCTCGACGCGGGTGTCCGCTCCGGAGTCGTCACCGCCGGAGTCGCTGCCGCCGGCGGTCTCGTCGAGCAGGTCCGGTCGGCCCAGGTCACCGCAGAACACGAAGTCGCCGGTGAGTGCGTAGCCGGGTTCGTCGGCGAACGCGCCGTCGGTGACGAGGAACATCAGGTGCTCGGGCGTGTGGCCGGGGGTGTGCACGGCCTCGAGTCGGACGTTGCCGAGCTCGATGGTGTCGCCGTGGCGGAGCCGCTCGCCCTCGAAGCCGTAGCGCCAGTCCTCGCCGCCCTCGTCGGAGAGATACACGGTGGCGCCGGTGGCGGCGGCCAGCTCGCGGGTGCCGGACAGGTAGTCGGCGTGGATGTGGGTCTCGGTGACCGTGACGATGGTCATGCCGTGCTGGTCGGCCATCTCGAAGTAGGGCCTCAGGTCGCGGCTGGGGTCCACGACGATCGCCTCACTGCTGCTCTGGCAGCCGATGAAGTAGCTGGCGTGGGCCAGGTCGTAGTCATAGATGCGCTCGAAGAGCATGATGTGTGTCCGTTTCCGTGGGGAACAGGTACACACTCCACCGTAAAACCCTCGGGGGTATAGCGCCACCCCTCGGCGCGGACGACGCGCACACTGGACCGGAGTACCCGCCACCGACGAGAGGACCGCGCGCCGTGTCTGACTCACACCAGTCCGAATCGCACCAGCCCGAATCACACCCGTCCGAAGCACACCCGTCCGGCTCCCCGCTGACCGACGACCTGCGCCGCCTGCTCGCCCGGCCGAATCCGTGCGTCATGGCCACGCTGCGCAAGGACGGCTCCCCGGTGACCGTGCCCACCTGGTACCGGTTGGTCGCCGACCGCATCCACCTCAACCTCGACGCCGGCCGGGTCCGACTCCAGCACCTGCGGCGCGACCCGCGGGTGGCACTGTCCGTGCTGGACGCGGACGACTGGTACTCGCACGTGAGCATCCAGGGCCGGATCACCGAGATCGCCGAGGACCCGGACCTGGCCGGCATCGACGCGCTGTCCCGGCACTACACGGACCAGCCGTACCCGGTCCGCGATCGCGCCCGCGTCGACGTCTGGCTGGAGATCGAGCGGGTACACACGTGGGGGTCCGCGGCGCGATCCTGATCCGGCGGCGGGCGACGCGGCATAGCCTCTGGGCAGACCTCCAGCCCCTCCAGCCCTGAGCCCCTCCACTGCTCAGTTCCCCGCCCCTCAGCCCGGCGCCCCACCCGGGCGCCCCACTCCCCCGGAGCCGCACATGTCCGACCGATTCCCCCTCGCCGAGCTCGCCGATCTCCCCGACGACCTGCGGGAGCGCATTCTGACGGAGCAGGAGAAGGCCGGGTTCGTCCCCGAGGTGTTCCTGATGTTCGGGCGCCGCCCGGCGGAGTGGCGGGCCTTCTTCGCCTACCATGACGCGGTGATGGACCGCGAGGGCTCGAACATGTCCAAGGCGGACAAGGAGATGATCATCGTGACCATCTCCGCGCAGAACAACTGCCAGTTCTGCGTGGTGGCGCACGGTGCGATCCTCCGCATCGTCAAGAAGGACCCGTACCTCTCCGACCAGTTGGCCGTGAGCCATCACAAGGCCGAGCTGACCCCACGGGAACGCGCCATCTGCGACTTCGCCACCAAGGTGAACCTGCGGTCCGACGAGCTCGTCGACGCCGACTTCGCCGCGCTGCACGCGCACGGCCTGGACGACGAGGACGCGTGGGACATCGCGACGATCACCGGCCTGTTCGGGCTGAGCAACCGGGTGGCCAACGCCACCGACATGCGGCCGAACCCGGAGTTCTACCTGATGGGCCGAGCGCCGCGGGAGAAGTAGGCCGCCGCGGCCACGCCCTACAGCTGCTTGTGCGGGATCCCGTTGATGGTCCCGCCGTCCACCACGAACTCCGTGGCGGTGGCGTAGGAGGACTCGTCGGAGGCCAGGAACAGCACGAAGTTGGCTACGTCCTCGACGGTGCCCAGCCGGCCGAGGGGGATCGGGATCATGTCGTCCGGGATCCCCTCGGTGATCGGGGTGCGCACGAGGCCCGGGTGCAGCGAGTTGCAGCGGATGCCGTGCGGGGCGAGCTCGAGCGCGACCGATTTGGTGAGCCCACGGACGGCCCACTTGGCGGCCACGTACCCGTGAGCCCACGGCGTACCGCGCATTCCCTCGATCGACGAGACGTTGATGATCGACCCACCACCGGCGGCGATCATCGTCTCGGTGACGGCCTGACATCCGTAAAAGGTCCCCGTGAGGTTCACGTCCAGGATCTGCTGCCACTTGTCATGCCGGAACCTGTGCAGCTCGGCCCCGTTGGCGATCCCCGCGTTGTTGACCAACACATCGACCCCGCCCCAGTCGGCGACCGTCTCCTCGACGACGGCCTTCCACTGCTCCGCATCGGACACGTCGAGATGGCGGTAGCGCGCGCCCTCCCCCTGCTCGGCCGCCACGGCCTCGCCCTGATCGTCCAACACGTCGGTGAGCACGACCTTCGCGCCCTCCGCGACGAGCCGGCGCGCGTCGGCCTCGCCCATCCCCCGCGCGGCACCCGTGATGATGGCGACCTTGCCCTCGACCCGACCCATGACGACTCCCTCTACTCGTGAACAGCTGTGGTGACGACGTCGGTCGACGCGTCAGCGCGTACCGACGATGCCCGGCGCGCCGGTGAGCGGCAGATCCAGCGTCGTGGTCAACCCCGGCGCCGCGGCCACGACGGCGGGTACGGCGTTGACCACCCTGCCGACCCCGGCGAGGATCGCCGAGTAGTTGTGGTCGCCGTCCGCGCTCTGCGCGGCCAGGTCGAGGACGTACGACGGCTCGCCGATCACCTCGACGCGGTACGAGTGCCCCTCCTGGACCGCGTACGGCCAGTCCGGCCGCAGGTCGTCCCGGGTCCGGGTGACGTGTTCGACCACGATGACGGGCTCGCCCGCCACCATGCCGGTGATCTGGAAGCGGAACCCCGCCTGGGTGCCCTCGGCGATGGTGCAGGCCGCGACCTCGTAGGTCTCCGGGGCGGGTTCGCGCTCGACGTGTTCGGTGATCTCGTCCACCTCCACGCCCAACCCGGCGGCGAGCAGGTGGATCGACGCCCCCCACCCCGCCGTCAACACCCCGGGCAGGAACAGCAGCGGGGTCTGGTCGAGCGGGGTGCCGAAACCCATGACGTCGACCATCGACTCGGTGGAATCGTAGGTGGCGTAGTCGGAGAACTCGGTGCAGCGGACCTGGCGCACCTCGCGGCAGGTGCCGGTGATCGCGAGCGGCAGGAGGTCGTTGGTGAACCCCGGGTCCACGCCGGTGACGAAGAGGGTGGCACCGCCCTCCAGGGCCGCGGCCTCGAGCTTGGCGCGCGCGCTGTCGGGGACGCCCGCGGCGGGGTTGATGAGCGGAGTGGGCGCGGTGCCCGCCACGTTGATCCCGGCGGCGAGGTACTCGCGGATGTCGCGCGCGGCCTCCACCGGCCTGGTGTCGCTCATCGCGCAGTAGACCACGCAGTCGGGCGCCGCGGCCACGATGTCGGCCGCACTCGTGGTGGCGGTGACGCCCGTGTCCACCCCGAGACCGGCGAGCTCACCCGCGTCCCTGCCCGCCTTGTCCGCGGAGTGCACCCAGACGCCGACGAGCTCGAAGCGCGGGTCCTCGATGAGGTGGCGCAGGGCGATCGCCCCGGCGTTCCCCGTGGCGATCTGCGCGACCCGGATGGCCATGTGTCCCCTCCCGACCTGAGGCGGCGCGTGGTGACGCGTGCCTGTTCGCGGCGGACGCTACCAGAGCAGGCCGCCTGATCGGGGGGTTATCGGACACGTGACCGGACAGTTGTCCGGTCACGTGTCGGA
>NZ_JAALEF010000210.1:0-1888 GCF_014145245.1 Dietzia sp. B44
CTGGACCGCCGCCCGGCGGAGGTCTCCGGCGGGCAACTCCAGCGCGCCTGCCTGGCCCGCGCGCTGGCCCAGGAACCCCGGTACCTGATCGCCGACGAGGCCACCGCCCATCTGGATCCGCTGAGCACGGCCGCGATCGCCCGCACCCTCCGCCGGCGGGCCGACGGAGGCCTGGGCGTCCTGGCGATCACCCACGATCTGCGGTTGGCCGAGAGTTGGGCCGACGAGGTTGTGGAGTTGGAGACCCACGCGCCGTGACGGCACCGAGACCCGAACGCAACCCGATCGCCTCTGGACACCGGCGGGTCACCGGCGCACAATCCTAACCATGTTAGGCACTCCGAATCGCGATAGGTCAGCCGAACGACGTGAGGCGACACGGCGGGAGATCATCGACGCCGCGTGGGAGGTGGCCCGCGAACAGGGCCTGGCCCAACTCACCCTCCGCGACGTCGCGGCCCGCGTCGGCATGAAGGCGCCGTCGCTGTATTCCCACGTGGACTCCAAGAACGCCATCTACGACGCGATGTTCGCGCAGGCCTGGACCGAATGTCTCGGGGTGATGGTGACCCTCGACGAGCGCCGACCGTCTGATGCCCGGGGGACGGTCCGGATGTACGCGCGGGCGTACTTCGACTTCTGCGTGAGCGACCTCGCCCGGTTCCAACTCATGAACCAGCGCACCATCCCCGGTTTCGAACCCAGCCCCGAGGCCTACGCGCCCGCGGTGCTCGTGCTCGACGGACTGCGCGAGCGGCTGGCCGCGATCGGGATCACCGACCGGGAGGACATCGATCTCTACGTGGCCGTGGTGGGCGGCTTGGCCGATGCCCAACTCGCCAACGACCCCGGCGGCGATCGCTGGGCCCGCCTCTTCGACCGCGCGGTCGACATGTACCTGCACGACGTCGGCATCCCGACCGACGCCCCGGTCACCACCACACAGGAAGGCACACCGCCATGACCACGACAACCGGGCAACACCGCTCGAAGAACGACCCGCGACCGCCCCAGCTGGACCGCGACACCGCCGCGCGCCTGGCCGAGACCGAGTACGAGCGGGTGGCCGACATGCTCGATCGCCTCACCCCCGAGCAGTGGGGCACCCGGACCGACTGCACCGAGTGGGACGTGCGCGCGATGGCCGGGCACATGCTGGGCATGATCCAGATGCTCGCCAGCTGGCCGGAGATGGTCCGCCAGCAGGTCGCGTCCGGCAGGCGCGCCAAGCGCGAGGGCTGCCCCGCGATCGACGCGATGACCGCGCTGCAGGTGGAGAAGAACGCCGGCCTGTCGACGGACGAACTCATCGCCCAGGTGCGCCGACTGGCCCCCAGGGCGGCCAGGAACAGGCGGCGCGCGCCGGGCGTGATGAGGAAGCAGGCCATGGAGGACAACGGCGAATGGTGGTCCATGGGCTACCTCTTCGACGTGATCCTCACCCGCGATCCGTTCATGCACCGCATCGACATCGCCTCCGCGACGGGAGCCACCATGACGGCGACCGCGGAACACGAGGGGGTGATCGTCGACGACGTGGTGACCGAGTGGGCCGGTCGTCACGGCCAGCCGTACGACCTGGAGCTCACCGGCCCGGCGGGCGGGCGCTGGCAGCACGGCGGGCACTCGGGCGCGGGCGAGAACCTCACCATGGACGCGTTCGAGTTCTGCCGAGCACTCAGCGGCCGGGCCCCGGCGGAGGGACTGCTCCGGACCCAGGTCCCGTTCTGACCCGGATCGTGAATGTGCTTTTATCCAACCGAGTGTGAGGTAGATTACATTCCGGGCACAACGCGCTGGTAGCGCGCACTTCTCCGGCTCGTCGCCGCCTCTGACTCGACCCCGGAAGAAGGACGCCGCCATGCCCCCGTCAGAACCCCTCCCCCCG
>NZ_JAALEF010000211.1:0-3901 GCF_014145245.1 Dietzia sp. B44
CTGGGATCACCCGGCCCGCCGCTCGGCCTCGGCGGCGATGTCCGCCAGGTCCTGCTCCATCGTCCTGCGGGTCGACTTCTCGGCGAACCGGCCCATCACGGACATCACGACCCGGGAGACCGCGGGGGCGTGAGCGGTGTGTGCGCCGAACCGCATCCGAAGGGTCGAACCGCCGTCGGCGTCCGGGGTGATCGTGAAGACGGTCTTGTACTCGGTGCCGCCGCTCTCGGCGACGATGGTGGTGGAGTGTGGCGGCTCGACGGCCAGCACCATCATCTCCTCGGTCGCCTTCATACCGAACATCTTGCGCGTCTCACGCCAGCGCAGACCGGGCTGGTACGGGCCGGAGGTGAGGATCTCGACCGCCAGCACGCCACTGAGCGTGCGGTGCGCCTCGGGGATGTCGGTGAGCACGGCCCACACGGTGTCGGGGTCGGCGGCGACGTGGCGGGTCAGGTCGAGTTCCATGGCTCCACGGTAGCGGCGCGTGTGGACGGAACGGGCCGCGACAGAACGGGTTGCGACCGAACGGGTTGCGGGAATGCGGAAACCGGCCCCCGCCGGAGCGGGGGCCGGTTTCACTGTGCGCTCGGGCCGACCGAAGCCGGGCCCGGGCGAGGCGCCGTCAGGCGCGTCGGCTCAGGAACCGAGGGCGTCGGTGACCGTGCCGACGAGGCCGGCGAAGAAGCCGAGGACGTTGGCGGCCAGGTCGGCACCGCCGTCGACGACCTGCGAGCCGGTGTTAACGGCGGCGGAGCCGGTGGCGAGGCCGGGGAGGAAAGTCTCGATGGAACCCATGATGTGGTCCTTTCGTCGGGGGATGCGACGCCTGGTGCGTCGATCGGTTTAGCAGAGTCCTCGATGAGCACGAGGCCTGTCGGGAACTCGCCTCCGGACGCTACGTACGGCTGCAGCAGGATTCACCCGGATCAGTGTCGCGCGCGGGCGGTTCACGGGGAAAGCTCTTTACTTTCGCTGGTTGGCAGGCGCTCTCGGTTTAATGTGATCTGCGCCACATCCCTTGCCGAAAGGCGTGCCGCGCTTTCCCGGAAAAGCCCGGAAGGCGGGAGGAGAAGGGGCTGATAAATGCACAACACCGGCATCCTCGAAAGAGAATGCCGGCGTTGAAAGCGACTAGGACCTCGTGGGTCCGGTGTCACTCAGCTCAGAGCGAGCCCACGACGTTGCCGAGCGAGCCGGTGACGGTGCCGTAGACACCCTCGGCGGCGGTCGAGCCGGTGTTGACGAAGCCCTCGGCGGCGG
The DNA here is from genome assembly GCF_014145245.1 of Dietzia sp. B44. Lineage (NCBI taxonomy): Bacteria > Bacillati > Actinomycetota > Actinomycetes > Mycobacteriales > Dietziaceae > Dietzia > Dietzia sp. B44. Next base: position 1,264 of record NZ_JAALEF010000211.1, read on the forward strand.
TGGAGCCGGTGCCGATCAGGCTGTTGAAGAAGTTGAGGACGCCGGTGAAGATCTGCTCGATCATGTGATGATCCTTTCGTCTGCGGGCGGCGCGAGGGTGCGCCGCACTCGTGGTGCAGTCCTGCTTTCGGACTCGCGATGTACATCCCGAATCCGCTGGAGGACGTTACGCAGCGATCGCGGAATTACTAATTGAGAGGTGGTTTCCGCCCGGTGTTCCGGCTGCACACTTTCTTATCTATGCAGAGCACGGGACCGCACATCGTTCTCTTGTTAGAGGTGTCACATTTGTGAAATGCTTCGGGGTGGAGCCGGCGTCCCGGACCGACCCGGACGGTCACATACCGCGGGCAGACCCCGGCGGGGGAGAATGGTCGGCATGACTCCGCCGAACGCCACCGTCGCCGCCCAGACGATCCCGCTCCCGCCGGGCTTCCGCGCCCACTCGGGTGCCGCGGGACTGCGTGAGCGCGGGGATGACGTCTTCGTCGTCGTCAACGACGGTCCCTCCCCGGCGTCGTCGGCAGTGTTCACCCGGTCCCTCTTCGCCGGACCGTCGGTCGTGCTCAGCCGCGCCAATGCTGCGAGCGGTCGGGCGCGCGGCGTGGTGGTCGTGGCCAAGAACGCCAACGTCGCCACCGGCGAACAGGGCATGGCCGACGCGCGCGAGGTGCTCGATCACGCGGCCGCCGCCGTGGGGGCGGCGCCGGAGGAGATGCTCATCGCCTCCACCGGCGTCATCGGCCGGCGGTACCCGATGGACCTCCTGCGCACGCACCTCGACGGCCTGGCCGGTGCCGGGTTCGATGCCGACGCGGTCGCGCTGGCCACCGCGATGATGACCACGGACACCCATCCCAAGACGGCGCGGGTGGAGGTGACGACGACGACGGGCGGCACCGCCGGGATCGTGGGCATCGCCAAGGGCGTCGGAATGGTCGAACCGGACATGGCCACGATGATCGCGGTGCTGTTCACCGATGCCGCGGTGGAGCCGGGGGTGCTGGACTCCGCGTTCAGGGCCGCGGTGGACGAGACCTTCAACTGCCTGTCCGTCGACACCGACACCTCGACCTCGGACACCGCGATCGCCCTGGCCAGCGGCGCGGGCGACCCTGTCGGCGAGGTCGAACTGCGTGAGGCGTTCGAGGCGATCTGCCTCGACCTGACCCGCCAGCTCGCGCGCGACGGGGAGGGCGCCACCAAACTCCTCACGGTCGAGGTCACGGGCGCGCGGGACCGGGCCCAGGCCAAGCGGGTGGCCAAGGCGATCCTCAATTCCCCGCTGGTCAAGACCGCCGTCCACGGCGCCGACCCCAACTGGGGACGGGTCGCCATGGCGATCGGCAAGTGCCACGACGACACGGACATCGACCCCGAGCGGGTCCGCATCGTGTTCGGCGACCTCGAGACCTACCCGGCGTTCCCGGGCGAGGCCGAACTCGAGCGGCTCACCGAGATCATGCGGGCCGAGGAGGTCACCATCGCCGTCGACCTGGGTGTGGAGAGCGGCGCCGGCGTGGCCGACGGGGCCTGCACCGTCTACGGCTGCGATCTGAGCCGCGAGTACATCTCGATCAACGCTGATTACACGACATGAGCCGGCTGCACGACGGGAGCGCGGTGGAGGACCTCGAGGCGATCCGGGCGGTCTTCGCCCGGCGCCTGTACGTCATGGACACCAAACAGTGGGACGCCTACGGACCGTGCCACACCGAGGATGTGGTCAGCGAGTCGTGGGCGGCGAGCGGCGGCGCTGCCGAGGTGCGCGGGCGCGAAGCGCTCACCGCCGCGATCCGCGACACCCTCGACGGTCCGAACCCGGTGACGAGCGTCCATCACGGGTACACGCCGCTGCTGGAGCTGACAGGTCCGGACCCGGTGACCGGCGACCCCGCGGCCACCGGCGTCTGGGCGATGGAGGACCGGTTGTGGTGGTCGGTCGACGGCCGCGAGCACTGGCTCCACGGCTGGGGGCACTACCACGAGCGGTACCGCAGGGTGGGCGGTCGGTGGTTGATCGCCTACCGGCGGCTCGAGCGGATCCGGGTGGACACCGGTTACACCGATTCCTGAGCCATCGCGAGCATGGTGTCGCGGGTGTCGTGCCACACCCGGCCGGTGATGTCGCCCCACGGGTCGTGGCCACCGGGCACCAGCGAGACGCGGGCGGGGTCGCCCACCCGGCGGGCCGCCCGCACGTAGGCCTCGGACTGCTCGGGTAGCACCACCTCGTCGTCGCGACCGTGGACGCACACCACCGGGACCCCGGTGGGCAGGTGCGCCACGGGGGAGGCGTCCCGGTAACGCTGACGGCGCGTGTCGGAGCGCCCACCGAGCAGTCCGGCGACGTACTTGTCCCCGGATTCCTCGGCGCGGAGAAGGTCGGCGACCCCGGCGAGGGACACACAGCCCGAGACGGGGACGGTGGGGCGGGACCCGGGCAGGGAGGACGGTAGTCGTGCCCGCCCGGCGACCCACAGCGCCAGGTGCCCGCCGGCGGAGTGCCCGGCGACCACCACCCGGCGCAGGTCCAACCGGTCGCCCACTTGCGCCGAGACCTCGACCAGGTGGTCCACGGCCCGGCACACGTCCGCGACCGTGGTGGGCCAGCCCCCGCCGGAGCCGACCCGGCGGA
>NZ_JAALEF010000212.1:0-7131 GCF_014145245.1 Dietzia sp. B44
GGCGGCGCGGGCGGGCGGTTCTGAGCGCCATGACCCGTCGTCGGAAAGTCGTCGTTGCCGTACTGATCGTCCTGGCCCTGCTGGTCGCGGCGGTGGTGGCCGTGGGCACCTGGTACCGGCCGATGCTCATGACCGGTACCGGATACGCCGCGCACAACGCCTGCGCGATCCACTTCCTCACCGATCGGGACGACCCGGAGTCCGACCTGCCGCCCAACCCGCTGGTGCCGTTGCTGCGCACGGAGATCGACGACTCCGAGGGGTGGGCGCGTTCCTCCGTCCTGGGCGTCGCCTTCGCCCAGCAGGCCTGGGCCTCCGAGTACGGGTGCGCGGTGGGCGACGGCCGCGCCGAGGGTTCCGAGTACACCTCCCTCGTCGGGCCGCCCGAGGACAACCCCGAGGACGGCTCCAAGGGCATCCGGCTTCCGCAGGCCACCGACGTACCGGCCGAGGTCGGTGCGGCACTCGACCGGGCCGCCGGCCGGGAGGGCACGCGCGGCCTCGTCGCGGTCCACCGCGGTGAGATCCTCGGCGAGTGGTACGCCGACGGCTTCGGTCCGGACACCCGGCAGCTCGGGTGGTCCATGGCCAAGAGCGTGGCGGCCACCCTGGTCGGGCGCGCGCAGCAGGAGTTCCCGGAGGCCGACCTCGACCCGGCGGACACGAACCTGCGCCCCGAGTGGACCGACGAGCGGGCGCAGATCTCCCTCGACGACCTGCTGCGCATGACCTCCGGGCTGGAGTGGGACGAGGACTACGACCTCGGCACCCCCATCACGCAGATGCTGTTCGCCGAGCCGGACATGGCCGCGTTCGCCGCCGCCCAACCGCTCGCCCACGAGCCCGGGACCGTCCGTCAGTACTCGTCGGGCACCACCAACATCGTGTGCGACCTGCTGCACGAGCGCACCGGCCTCGGGCCCGAGATGGCCGATCGGCTGCTGTTCGACCCGCTCGGGATGACCAGCGCGGTCCTCGAGGCCGGCGCCTCCGGCCGGTCGGTGTGCAGCTCGTATTTGTGGGCCACGCCGCGGGACTGGGCGCGGTTCGGGCAGTTCACGCTGGATGACGGCGAGGTGGACGGTCGCCGCCTGCTCCCCGCCGGATGGATGGACTACGCGACGAGCGTCGTCCCGGCCGGCGGTGAGCCCGAGCCCTACGGCGCGCAGTGGTGGACCAACGACGCCGGTGACGGCACCCCGCTGCGTCTTCCCGGGATTCCCGCGGACGCCTACTGGGCCTCGGGGCACGACGGGCAGTACATCGTGGTGGTCCCGTCGGCCGATCTCGTGGTGGTGCGGACCGGGTTCTCCCCCGGTGGGTCCATCGGCGCGCTCGGCATCGAGGACCTGGTCGGCGACCTCACCCGGGCCGTGGGTTGAGCCGGCTTACTGCTCAGCCCCAGGCCGCCTGGATGCCGGCGCTCGCCCGGTCGATCCGCTCGAGGCGGCTCTCGGTGTAGAGGGCCACCTGGTCCACGATCACGCGCATCCGGGCCGCGTCGTCCGGGGCCGCGTCCCACAGCGGGCGCAGTACCGCGTCGAGTCCGGCCGGCGCCGAGTGCGCCAGGTACTCGGCCACCCGGTGGATACGGTCGCGTTGACGATCCTGCCGGGCCCGGTGCCCCGGGTCGCTCATCACGTACCGCACGGCCATGGTCTTGAGCATCACCACCTCGGCCTCCACGTGCAGCGGCACCTCGAGGTCGGCGCTGTACCGCCCGTGCGGCGTCTCCCCGTGCACCTCGCGGGTGGTGTGGATGGCGGGCATGACGAACCGCCCGACCAGCTCACTGGTCAGAGCCTTGAGGGCGACCGCTCCCGCGAAGGACTCCTCGAACGGCTGGACGGCGCGGACCGCGTCGAGCGCGCCGAGCCGCCCGGCCGCCTCGCGCAGTTGGTCGGCGTCGGGCCCCCGGAACTCGCGTGCGCCCAGCTCGGCCAGCGCCGCGACCTCCGACGGGTCGGTCAACGACCGCAGGTCCAGCCTGCCCGCCACGATCGCGTCCTCCACGTCGTGGACCGAATAGGCCACGTCGTCGGAGAAGTCCATGATCTGCGCCTCCAGGCACCGGGTGTCCCCGGGTGCCCCCACGCGGATCCAGGCGAGGGTGTCCGCGTCGTCGGGATAGGCGCCGAACTTCCTGGTGCCCTCCCGCGGCAGCCACGGGTACTTGGTGGCCGCGTCCAACGCGGCGCGGGTGAGGTCCAGTCCGACCCCGCGCCCGTCGGCGTCGACGACCTTGGGTTCCAGCCGCGTGAGGATCCTGATCGTCTGGGCGTTGCCCTCGTATCCCCCGAACCCTCTCGCGACCTCGTCGAGGGCGCGCTCACCGTTGTGCCCGTAGGGCGGGTGTCCGATGTCGTGGCTCAACCCCGCCAGGTCGGCGAGGTCGGGGTCGCAGCCGAGGCCGGCGGCGATGCTGCGGGAGATCTGCGCCACCTCGAGGGAATGGGTGAGGCGGGTCCGCGGCGTGTCACCGTCCCCGGGCCCGACCACCTGCGTCTTGTCGGCGAGCCGTCGCAGAGCCGCCGAGTGCAGGACCCGCGCGCGATCCCTCTCGAACGGGCTGCGCTCACTGGCCGTCCCCCGCGCCCGGGCGGGCCCCTCACCCACCCGGCGCTCGGCGTCTGCGGCGTCGTACGCGTACCCCGTCATGCGCGTCTCCTGTCGGGCGAGTGCGCCCCGTCGTCGTCGTCCCGGTGCGGCCGGGCCGGTGGTGTCTGCGGATCAGCCCGGGAAATCCACGTCGGTGCCGGCGATCCGGTGGTACTGGTACCAGAGCACCGCTCCGGTCTCGCGGATGATGCTCAGGACCTGGTTCTCCCGGGTCCAGACTGCGGGACCCTGTCGGGTCGGCGACGTCCACGCGTCCAGTCCGGCGTCCCGGGCCATCATCCGCGCCCGGTACGAGTGCGTGGGGTCGCTGACCAGCACCACGGAACCACCGCCCTGGTCACGCACGGTCAGGGCCACGGCGTCCAGACTGCCGACGGTGTTGGACCCGGTCTCGACTGCCAGGATCGCGGTGGGCGGCACCCCCAGCGTGGCCAGGTAGGCGCGACCCGCACCGGCCTCGGTGAACCGGTCCCCCGGCTGATTACCGCCGACCGTGATGATCTGGGGGGCGACACCCTCCTCGTACAGGGTGGCGGCGTGATCGAGTCGCGACTGGAAGACCGGGGTGGGGACGCCGTCGTACTGGGCCGCTCCCAGGACGACGATCGCGTCCGCCGCCGTGCGGTCGTCCACCCGCGCCACGTGCCACACACGGAACGCGATGAATCCGGGGACGATGAGGCACAGCAGCAGTGCGATGACCAGGAGCCATCCGATGGCCCTGGACACCGCCCGCAGCGGGGACCGGGATCTGTTCACCCGACCAGTGTGCCAGCGCGCGGTCAGCAGCCGATGAGCCGCTGCGCGAGGTACCCCTCGACCTGGTCGATGGCCACCCGCTCCTGCGCCATGGTGTCCCGCTCACGGATGGTCACGGCCTGGTCCTCGAGAGTGTCGAAGTCCACGGTGATGCAGAACGGCGTGCCGATCTCGTCGTGGCGGCGGTAGCGTCGGCCGATCGCCTGCGCGTCATCGAAGTCCACGTTCCAGCTCTTGCGTAGCTGCGCGGCCAGATCCCGCGCCTTGGGCGAGAGGTCGGCGTTCCGCGAGAGCGGCAGCACGGCCGCCTTGAACGGCGACAGGCGCCGGTCGAGCTTGAGGACCGTGCGGGTGTCGACGCCGCCCTTGGAGTTGGGGGCCTCGTCCTCAGTGTAGGCGTCGATGAGGAACGCCATGAGCGACCGCGTCAGGCCGAAGCTCGGCTCGATGACATACGGCACGTACTTCTCGCCCGAGGCCTGGTCGCGGTACTGCAGGTCCTCACCGGAGTGGGTCTGGTGCTGGGTGAGGTCGTAGTCCGTGCGGTTGGCGATGCCCATCAGCTCGCCCCAACCGCTGCCCGAGAACCCGAAGTTGTACTCGAAATCGATCGTGCCGGCCGAGTAGTGGGCACGCTCGTCGTCCGGGACGTCGAAACGGCGCATGTTCTCCGGGTTGATCCCCAGGTCCACGAACCAGTCCCAGCAGTCCTCGACCCACCGCTTGAACCACTCGTCGGCCTCGTCGGGCTTGGTGAAGAACTCGATCTCCATCTGCTCGAACTCGCGGGTCCGGAAGATGAAGTTGCCGGGGGTGATCTCGTTGCGGAACGCCTTGCCGATCTGACCGATACCGAACGGCGGCTTACGCCGGGCGGTGGTCATGACGTTCTTGTAGTTGACGAAGATGCCCTGGGCGGTCTCGGGACGGAGGTAGTGCAGGCCCGTCTCGTTGTCCACGGGGCCGAGGAAGGTCTTCATCAGTCCCGAGAACAGCTGCGGCTCGGTCCAACGGCCCCTGGTGCCGCAGTTGGGACACGCGATCTCGGCCATGGGCACATCGGCCGGGCTGTCCAGCTTCTTCTTGGCCGCATGGGCCTCCTGCAGGTGGTCCTGGCGCAGGCGGGTGTGGCATGACTGGCACTCGACGAGCGGATCGGTGAAGGTCTCGACGTGGCCGGAGGCCTCCCACACCTTGCGGGGCAGGATGATCGACGAATCCAGTCCCACGACGTCCTCGCGGCCGGTGACGAAGGTCCGCCACCACTGCTTCTTGATGTTGTCCTTGAGCTCCACGCCCAGCGGACCGTAGTCCCACGCCGAACGGGTTCCGCCGTAGATCTCGCCACACTGGTACACCAGTCCCCGGCGCTTGCAGAGGTTGACGACTGAGTCGATGACGGACGCTGAGGATGCCACGTCGGGGGTTCTCCCTTTGGTGAGTCGGTTGACGGAGGTGTCGGGGTGGACGCCCTCGGCGCGGGCCGGCGCCCGCGGCACTTCCCACCAGGGTATCCGGTCGACCCCGGCGGTCTGGGATACTGGGGTCCCCCACCCGACACGGCGCCGGTTCCCACCGCGCCCGGAAGGTTGCGCCAATGGCATCCGGACCCGAGTCCCCGGCCGACCCCGGGTCTGCCGCGGACATCCACGACCCCGGCCCCCACGCCGACCCCGTGCCGCTGCCCCCTCAGCACGTGGTCTCGGCCGCGGGCGAGCTGCTCCGTGCGCTGTCGGCGCCGTTGCGAATCGCGATCGTCCTACAGTTGCGCGAGGGGCCGCGTTGCGTCCACGAGTTGGTGGACGCCCTGGAGGTCGCCCAGCCGCTGGTGAGTCAGCATCTCCGGGTACTCAAGTCGTCCAACGTCGTCTCCGCACACCGGCGGGGACGCGAGATCCGGTACGAGTTGCTCGACGACCATCTGTTGCACATCGTCGAGGCGGCCGTCGGGCACGCCGGGGAGGAGTAGGGACATGGACACACCAGGCAAGCCGATCGGCGTGCGCTCGACCCGTCAACGCAGTGCCATCTCCGCGCTGCTCGACGAGTCCAAGGGGTTCCGATCGGCCCAGGACCTCCACGCCGAACTCCGCGAGCGCGGGGACGCGATCGGGCTGACCACCGTCTACCGGACCCTGCAGTCGATGTCCGACGCGGGTGCCGTGGACGTGCTGCGCACCGACTCCGGGGAGTTGATCTTCCGGAAGTGCTCCGATTCGCACCATCATCACCTGGTGTGTCGGGTGTGCGGGTTCACGGTGGAGGTCGAGGAGCCGGGGGTCGAGACGTGGGCGCACCGTGCCGGCGGGGCCCACGGCTTCACCGAGGTGACCCACACCGTCGAACTGTTCGGCCTCTGCGCGGCGTGTGTCGCCGCCCGGGGTGGCGAGCAGGCGGGTCCGGTCGACTGACTCGGGACTACGCCGACGGACGCGCCGCCCGGTCCGCAGCTCAGATCCCGTTCACTCCCCCGAATCGCCGATCCCTCTCGGCGTACTCGAGGCACGCCGCCCACAGGTCGCGGCGGTCGAAGTCGGGGAACAGCGTGTCCTGGAAGACGAACTCGGCATAGGCGCTCTGCCACAGCAGGAAGTTGGAGGTGCGGAGCTCACCGGACGGTCGCAGGAAGAGGTCGACGTCCGGCATGTCCGGCTCGTCGAGGTAGCGGGAGAAGTTCTCCTCCGTCAGGTCGTCGGCCGAGACCTCCCCGGCGGCGACACGACGCGCGAAGTCCCGCGCGGCGTCGACGATCTCCGCACGGCCGCCGTAGTTGACGCACATCGCCAACGTCATGACCGTGTTGTCCCGGGTGAGTTCCTCGGCCTCCTCGAGCTCGGAGATCACCGACTTCCACAACTTGGGGCGTCGACCGGCCCAGCGGACCCGCACCCCCAACTCGTGCATCTCGTCGCGGCGGCGGCGCAGCACGTCCCGGTTGAAGCCCATGAGGAAGCGCACCTCCTCGGGGCTGCGCTTCCAGTTCTCCGTGGAGAAGGCGTAGGCGGACAGGTACGGGACACCGATCTCGATGCACCCCTGGACCACGTCCATGAGTACCGCCTCACCCTGCTTGTGGCCCTCGGTCCGGGGCAGGCCCCGCTCCTGGGCCCAGCGTCCGTTGCCGTCCATCACCAGTGCGACGTGGCGCGGCACGAACTCCGACGGGATCGCGGGCGGCCGCTCCCCCGACGGGTGCGGGGTGGGCGGCCGTACGGTCACCGGCGCTGCGCCGTCCCTCGACGGGGTGCGCTTACGGAATCTGGGTAGTCCGGGCACGGGACTCCTCCACGGGTTCGTCGGGAACGGGTTCGGCGGGACGAGGCCCGTCGGGAGCGGGCACTGCGGGGACGGGTGCTGCGGGGACGGGTTCTGCTGGAATGGGCACTGCGGTAGCGGGCGCTGCGGAGACGGGGTCTACCGTCCAGCGGTCGACGAGGGGCAGGCTGCGCAGGTCACGCTCGAGATGCCACTGCAGGTGCGCGGCGGCGATGCCGGAGGCCTGGCGGACCACGGCAGGCGACGAGCCGACCACGGCCTCCCACTCCCCGGCCAGCAGCGCCGACAGGTGCTCGGTCACGCCGGGTGTGAGCATCGCACAGCCCTGCGGCCGGCAGTGCACGCACACCGTACCGCCGGAGGCCACGTGGAACGCCCGGTGCGGGCCCACCACGCCGCAGCTCACACAGCAGTCCAGGACCGGCTCCCAACCGGACGCCGCCATGGCGCGCAGGAGGAACGCGTCGGCGACCAGCC
>NZ_JAALEF010000213.1:0-2781 GCF_014145245.1 Dietzia sp. B44
CGACGTCGGCGAGCAGCCGGGAGCCGTCGGCGGCGGGTAGCCCGGCCACATCGGTGCCGAGTGCCTTGATGACGATCGGCACCCCCCGCAGCGGTCCGTCCGGCAGCCCCGCCTCCACCTCGGCGCGCGCGGCGTCGATGCGCGTGGAGACCATGGCGCCCAGCCCGGGGTCGAGCCGCTCAATGCGGGCAATGGCCTCCTCCAGTACCTCGGCGGCGGTGGTGGCGCCGGCGCGGATGTCGGCGGCCAGGGCCAGCGCGTCGCGGCTGGTCGGGGCGGTGTTCGTGGGACCAGTGGTCGGGGTCATGGCGGAGGCTTTCCGGGGAGAGGGGTTGTACGGGGCGACGACGACGGGGTCAGCCCCAGCGGGACTGGCCGCCGTCGAGGGGGATGGTGGCGCCGCTGAGGTACGAGGCCTCGGCCGAGCACAGCCAGGCCACGGGACGGCCGATGTCGGAGAGGGGGTCGCCCACGCGGCCGGCGGGGATGCTCGACACGAACTCCTCGGCCTCCTCGGGGTTGTTCTCCATCCACCAGTCCAGCCCGGGGCTGTGAGCGTGCGGCGCCACGTTGAGGGCGCGGGTTCCCTCGGCCGCCCACTCGTAGGCGGCGGCGCGGGTCAGGGCGCGGATGGCCTCCTTGACCGCGGAGTAGATGCCGTAGTTGGCGGCGTCCCACCGGACGGCGGCGGCGGTCACGAGGTTGATGATCGTGCCCCCTCCGCGCTTGGCCATCTCGGGCCGGGCCAGCTTCATCAGGGTGAACGTCACGCGGGGGCCACCCTCGAAGGCCTTGCGGAACTCGTCGTCCGGGTAGTCGGACAGCGGCAGCGGCATGGCCATGTTGGCGTTGTTGACCAGGATGTCGACCCCGCCGAGCTTCTCCACGGCGGTCGCGATGATCGCCTCGGGGGCGCCGTCGGTGATGATGTCCACGGCCAGGCACTCGGCCGTGCCACCGTTCGAGCGGATGATCTCGGCGACCCGCTCGAGCTTGCGCATCCGACGCCCGACCAGCAACAGCGCGGCACCGGATTCGGCGAGGCCGAGCGCGATGCCCTCCCCGACCCCCTGCCCGCCGCCGGTGACGATGGCGACCTTTCCGGCCAGGCGGTTCTCCCGTGCGGTGCCGGCGGTCTCGGTGTGCTGCGCGGTCGTGTCGGTCTGCGTGGACGTGTCAGTCTCTGCGGTCGTGTCGGTCTGCGCGGTGCTGTCGGTCATGGGGTCCTCCGGGGTCGGTACGGGAATCTGTGGGAGTGGGAACGGGGCGTCACGGCGATCACGCGGTGGGAAGGTCGATCACGCGGTGGCGAAGGTGACGAGGCCGGCGATCACCACGAGGGAGATCACGGCGGAGCGGAACACGTGGGTGGGCAGGCGCATGGCGATGCCGATTCCGAGCTGGTTGGCCAGGACCCCGACGACGGTGCAGGCCACCACCATGGGCAGCAGGGCGGGCAGGTCGATCTCGGTGCCCGACCACAACAGTGCGAGGGAGACCAGGCTGGTGATGACGAAGTACCCGGCGAGGTCGGCGATGAAGCCCAGCGGCGGCAGCCTGGCCCGGCTGAGCAGCAGGACGACCGGCGGTCCGTTGAGCGAGGTGGTGGTGGAGAAGTACCCGCTGATCACCCCGGTGACCGCGGTCGCGATCGCCGAGGGCGGCCGGGGTGTTTTGGCCGCGGGCAGCGCCATGGCGACCCCGCACAGGACCGTGATCGCGCCTGCCGCCGGCTTGAGGTGCTCCTCCGGCAGGAACGCGATGGTCTGAACGCCCAACCAGGCGCCCGGCACGCTCGCCAGTCCCAGCACCGCCACGCGCCGCCAGGTGATGTGAGCGCGCAACTGCACGGTGACGCCCACCCTGGTGACCAGGGCCACGACCAGGTTCACCACCACCGTCTCGGCCAGTCCGATGCCCGCCATCAGCATCAACGGGGTGGCCAACAGGGACGTGCCGAACCCGGTGGCGCCGCCGATGACCGAGGCCGCCGCCACGCACAGCGCGGCGATGACGATCAGCTCCACGCGTCACCGTCACGGTCACAGTCGTCGTCACCGACTCGCCGGGCAGAGCTCGCACCGTCCGCCCGCGCCCTCACTGCCCGCCGGTGGGGGCGAGGTGGTTGTCCGTGAGCTGGAAACTCGGGATGTCCTTGAGGTTGAGCATCGCCTCGTAGGTGCGCTTGTAGCCGGTGCTCGTGATGACCCAGCGACCGTCCTGGCGCGCGTAGGTGTCGGAGTAGAAGGCGCTTCCGATGATCATCGTGTCGAAGGCGGGCACGATCACCCGGTCCTGCAGGTACCAGCGGCCGGTCGCGGTGTCGCCGTCCACCTCGATCTCCGGGTGGTGGGCCTGGTGCTCGGTGATGACGTCGTCGGTCATCTGCTCCCGCAACCCGGCCACCACCTCGTCGCGGCCGGTGTAGGACAGGCGCTTGCCGTAGGAGGCCGAGACCTCGGGGGCGAGTGTCCCGGCGAGCTCGTCCCACAGTCGCAGATCCACACAACGCAGGTAGCGGTACTTCAGGGACTTGATCGCGTCGATGTCGTCGCGGCGGTCAGTGGTGGTCATCGTCGGCCTTTCGCACGAGGGGCGGGGCGCGTCAATCCACACCCGTCAACCCGACTGTAGTCAATTGTGTACAGTTTGGGAATGGAAAGTGAGAACCGATCCGACGACGACGAGGACGGCCTCCCCGGACCGACCCCGCCCGACTCCGCGCCCACCCGTGGGCACGGCGCCCCGCGACCCCGCCCGACCGGTCGCGACGAGGTCCGT
>NZ_JAALEF010000214.1:0-4818 GCF_014145245.1 Dietzia sp. B44
GTCCTGCGGGGCGGCCTCCGTCGCGGCGGTGTCCCCCGCGTCGGCCGTCCGCGCGACGGTGTCCTCGGCGCCGGTCGCCTGCGAATCGACCGTCTGTGAGTCGACCGTCTGCGGATCGGTCTGCTGAGCGGCCCGGACCGGGGCGGGCTGGTACTCGGCCACCACGACGTGGGCGTTGGTCCCGCCGAAGCCGAATCCGGAGACACCGGCCAGCGCCCGGCCGCTGTAGCGCGGCCACGGCCGGTTCTCCGTGACGACGCTCAGCCGCGCGGCGTCGAAGTCGATGTACGGGTTGGGGCCGGCGAAGTTGAGGGTGGGCGGGAGCGAGTCGTGCCCCATCCCGAGGATGATCTTGGCCAGGCCCGCGGCACCGGCCGCCGACTCCATGTGCCCGAAGTTGGTCTTGGCCGAGCCCAGCAGCGTGGGTCGATCGGCGTCGCGGCCGCGGCCGAGCACCTGTCCGATCGCGGTGGCCTCGATGGGGTCACCGAGGATCGTGCCCGTGCCGTGGGCCTCGATGTAGTCGACGTCCCTCGGGTCCACACCCGCGTCGGCGTACGCCTGGCGCAGCACCGCCACCTGGGCGTCCGGGTTGGGGGCGGTCATCCCGTTGGAGCGTCCGTCGGAGTTGACGGCGGACCCCTTGATGACGGCGAGGACCACGTCCCCGTCCCGTTCGGCCTCGGACAGGCGCTTCAGGATGAACAGTCCCCCGCCCTCCGCCCGGCAGATGCCGTTGGCGTCGGAGGAGAAGGCCTTGATGCGCCCGTCGGGGCTGAGCGCGGCCCCGGTCTTGGCGAAGCCCATGGTGGCGGCGGGCGCCAGCATCATGTTGACGCCACCGGCCACGGCCAGGTCGGACTCGTGCAGGCGCAGCGAGTTGACGGCCTCGTGGATCGCGACCAGGGAGGTCGAGCACGCGGTGTCCAGGGTCATCGAGGGGCCGCGGAAGTCGAACGTGTACGACACCCGGTTGGAGATGATCGAGTTGGAGGCGCCCGTGACCGCGTACGGGGAGGCGGCGGCGGAGTCGGAGGTGAGGAACACCTGGTAGTCGCTGGACGACGAACCGATGAACACGCCCACCTCGTGGCCCTTGAGGTCACTCGCGGGCAGGTGCGCGTGCTCGAGGGCCTCCCAGGTGAGCTCGAGTGCGAGCCGCTGCTGCGGGTCCACCATCTCCGCCTCGCGGGGACTCATGCCGAAGAACTCGGCGTCGAAGTCCCGCACCTCGGAGTCGTCGAGCCACCCGCCCCGGTCCGGGGCCTCGGCCAGGACCTGCTGGACGTAGGAGTCACCCGCCCACTCGGACCAGCGGGTCGCCGGACGCGGGCTGGTGGCGTCCCGGCCCTCGGACAGCAGTTCCCAGGTGGCCTCGGGCGAGTCCGCGCCGCCCGGGAAACGGGTGGCGAAGCCGATCACGGCGACGTCGAACTCCATCCCCGCCCCACGGTGGCGGAAGGTGTGGAGGTCTCCGGGCTCGTCGATCTCGGCCGGTCCGTTGACCACGTACTCGGCGAGAGAGGCGATGGTGGGGTGCTGGTAGGCCACCGTGGCGTCCAGGGGACGGCCGAGCAGGTCCTCGAGATCCGCCGAGAGGGTCACCGCGTCCCGGGAGGACAGCCCGAACTCCTCGAGGGAGCGGTCGTCGGTCACCTTGGCGACGTCGAGCCCGGTGGCCCGGGAGACCCAGCCCCGCAACCAGTCGCGGAGCTCTACTACCGTCATCTCGCTCTGTGCCATCGTGGGGATCGCCTTTCCATCGGGTCTCGTCCGGTGTGCTCGCCCGTCGCCGCCGCGCACCGGTGGTGCCGTGACGCGGCCCGGAAACTACTCCGCCGGCTCGTCGGGGAAGGCCGTCTGCTGGTGGCCTCCCCGCAGGGTCCCGCCGACGTAGGCGGTCTTGCAGGCGCGGCGGGCGATCTTGCCGCTGGAGGTTCGGGGGATGGACCCGGCGGGGACCAGGATCACGTCCTGCGCGGTGACCCCGTGCCTCGCCGAGATCGCCGAGCGGACCGCGTCCGCGATGGGTCCGGGATCCGCCTTCCCCGCACCGGGGGCGCGCTCGCCCACCACCACGAGGGTCTCCGAGGAGTCATCGGAGGGGATCACGGCGCCGTTACGGGCGTCGATCGGGAGCTGGTTGGCCGGCACGGAGAACGCGGCGACGAAGCCCGGGCGCAGCGAGGCGGAGGCGTCCTGCGCGGTGTTCTCGAGATCCTGCGGGTAGTGATTGCGTCCGGCGACGATCACGAGGTCCTTGACCCGACCGGTGATGTACAGCTGGCCGTCCACGTAGGCGCCGTAGTCACCCGTGCGGAGCCACCGTGCGTCCTCGGGGACGGTGCCGAACTCGCGCACCGTCCTCGAGTGCTCCGGGAGCCGCTCCGTGAGCCTGTTGCCGAACGTGGCCTCGGACTCCTCCGGCCGACCCCAGTAGGCCCGCCCGACGTTGGTGCCGTAGAGCCAGATCTCCCCGACCCGGCCCTCGGGCAGTTCCCGGCCGGTGCCGTCGTGCTCGCCCGTCGACCCGTCGACACCCGGCTCGACGATCACCGCCCACTGGCTGGGGGCCACGTACCCGCACGCCACCTGCGGGATGGCGTCCTCGTTGCCCTCCACCGCGTCGGGGTCCAGGACGGTCATGACGCCCTTGTTGAGGTCCTCCCGGTCCACGTGGATGACGATCGCCTCGTCGTCCTTGCGGGGCGAGGAGACGAAGAGCGTCGCCTCGGCCATGCCGTAGGAGGGCTTGATGGCGGTCGGCGCCAACCCGTACGGGGCGAACGCCTCGTTGAACGCGCGCATCGAGGCGGGGGTGACCGGCTCGGACCCGTTGATGATGCTGGTGACCCCGGAGAGGTCGAGCGACTCGCCCTCCCGGGGCAGGCCACGACGGGCCGCGTGTTCGAACGCGAAGTTGGGGGCGGCGGCGAAGACCCCGTCGCCGTCGGACATCGCCCCGAGCTGGGTGACCCACCGCCCGGGACGCTGCACGAAGGCCCGGGGGCTCATGACGGTGATCGTGGCGCCGCCCATCGCCGGCAGGATCACGGTGAGCAGACCCATGTCGTGGAACAGCGGCAGCCAGGTCACGCCGCGGGAGGCGCGGGTCAGGCCCAGCCCGTCGAAGAGCTGCATGACGTTGGTGACGACGTTGCGGTGCGTGATCTCCACGCCGGCGGGGACGCGGGTCGACCCGGAGGTGTACTGCAGGTAGGCGATGTCGTCCGCACCCAGATCGGGCCGGGTCCAGCCCGAGCCCAGCTCGGCGGGGATCGCGTCGACGGCGACCGTGCGGGGCCGCTCCCGGGCGGGCAGGTCGCGGAAGAGCTTGCGGACCCCCGCCGCCGACTCGGTGGAGGTGAGGATGACGGACGGCGTGCAGTCCCCGAGGACCGCGTGGAGTCTGTCGTGATGACCCGGCTCGTCCGGATCGAACAACGGCACGGCGGTGAGACCGGCGTGGATGGCGGCGAAGAACGAGACGATGTAGTCGAGCCCCTGGGGCGCGAGGATGGCCACGCGGTCTCCCCGCTCCGCCACCTGCTGCAGCCGTGCGGCGATGGCGTAGAGCCGGTCCCCGAAGTCCGACCACGACAGTTCGGCGACCTCACCCTGCCGCGACGACGAGTAGTCGATGTAGCGGTAGATCAGCCCGTCCGCCGCGGGGTCCCGGCGTGCTGCGGAGACGTTGGATTCGACGAAGTCGACCAGGGTGGTGCGATCAGGGATGACGATCGCCCCGCTGGCGTCGTGGTACTGCTCGAACTCCACGTTGCTCCGTTCCGAACCGATGACTGGATGGTCGACGTCGCCGACCTCGGACATACCGGGCGACAAGCTTGGTCGATCTTACAGCGTGCCCCTGCGCACATCCGAACTCCGAATCCTCGACCCGGCCAGGCGTGTCGCGCCCATGCACGGTACTCGGTCGGGCGGTCAGTCGTGGGCGATCTCCGGTGCCGCGTCGACGAGTTCCCGCACGTGTCCGATGGTCCACTCCGGAACCGTGGTCCCCATGACGACGTCCGGGTTGGTCGCGTACATGGCGTGGATGGCGTTGTTGGCGACGAACTCCTGGAACCGGGCCGCCCCGTCCACCACGTTGAGCGGGGCGTTGCAGATGAGGTCCCGGGAGTCGCAGATCTGGGCGGTCCGGTCGTCGAGCGCCCCGAAGCCGCCGGGCCGCGGGCCGGTCATGGTGGCACCCGCGATGAGCTGCGTGAAGCCCGTCACCGGCTGGAGCGAGATCTCCATCCCCTGACCGGTCCCCGGCGACAGCCCCGGGGACTGGCCCTCGCCGGGCAGGCGCCGACCGTCGGCGATGAGGACCGAACCCCGGACGAGCTCCGCCGGGACCGGCCCGTTGCCGGTGCCGATCTCGCTGGTGAGGTCGCCGGCGATCACCGCCCCCTGGGAGAAGCCGAGCAGGATGTAGGAGGTGTACGGGCAGCGGTCGTGGACCGCGACCAACTCGGCGCGCGCGCGATCCGTGCCCTCGGCCCGGCTCTGGTCGTAGGTGATCTCGTCGGGGCGCTGGGGGTTCCGGAACTGTGCCACGTACGGGACCGTGAAGACCTCCAGGCGCTCGGCGGGGTACTGCTCCCCCAGCGGGTCCGTGATGGTCTTGAGCAGCGCGTTGGGCAGGAACGACGGCGCGTAGGGGTCGTCGGTGGGGCTGCTCTCCCAGGTGCCCGGCACGGCGATCATCTGCACGTCGGGGCAATCCGCGGGCTGGGTCAGCTCCGGCTCCGCCGGGCCGGGCAGCGGGCCGTCCGGACCCGTCGGCAGTCCCCGGTCACCGATCCACCAGCC
>NZ_JAALEF010000215.1:0-1777 GCF_014145245.1 Dietzia sp. B44
GGCCGGGTGCCCGCAACAGCCCCGCGCCGGGCGTAGATCGCGAGCTTCGCGGGCAGCACGACGGGTTTGCCGAACTCCACCGAGTAGCGCGCCCGCTCGGGGATGGCGCCCTCGACCACGCCGAGCATGGTGGCGGCCGTCCACATGCCGTGCGCGATCACGTTGGGGAAGCCGAAGGCCTTGGCTCCCACCTTGGAGACGTGGATGGGGTTGCGGTCCCCGGACACCGACGCGTACTCGGAGATCAGCGCCTCGGACACCGACTTCACCACGGTCGGGTCGCCGAGCTCCGCGGCCGTGGGCGGCTCGGGTCTCGGCGGGCGCGGCGCGTCCTTGGGAGGGGTCAGGGACGTCCTGCGCTTGGAGAGCAGGCCCGACCTCTGGATCCAGGCCGGCTCGTCGTCGTCGCCCGTCCGGATCTCGGTGACGATGTCGAGCAGCAATCCGGCGGGGTGCTCCCGCAGGTTCTCGGCCCGCGCGCGGATCGAGAGCTCGTCGCCCACCCGCAGCGGGCGGTGGGACTCGATCTCGTTGGTCAGGTGCACCGAGCCCATGGCCGGGACCGGGTAGGCCGGGTCCAGCATGAGCTGCATGCTCAGGGGGAAGGCCAGCGTGAACGGGTAGGTCAGCGGCAGCGCGTCACCGAACCGCAGGCCGCAGACGCGGGCGTAGGCGGCCAGATTGGCCACGTCCACGCGCACGCCGGCCACCTCGACGCCCTTGTCGGGCATCGACGTGCCGTCGCGCTTGCCGCCCACCACGGGGACAGAGCCGAGAGCGGCCTTGCCGTACTGGGCCAGGAGGTTGGGGATGGCGGGCAGGCGGGTGTACTCCACGGTGTTCTCCGACGACGAGCGATCCACCTCGATCACGCGCCCAGGAGGGACTGGCCACACACGCGGATCACGTTGTCGGTGACCGCGGAGGAGGCGGGGCTGGCGAAGTAGGCGATCGTCTCGGCCACGTCGACGGGCAGACCGCCCTGCTGCATGGAGTTCATGCGGCGGCCGGCCTCGCGGGTGGCGAACGGGATGGCGGCGGTCATCTGGGTCTCGATGAAGCCGGGGGCCACGGCGTTGACGGTGATCTTCTTGGACGCCAGCTCGGCCGAGGCGCCGTTGACGAACCCGATGACACCGGCCTTCGAGGCCGCGTAGTTGGTCTGGCCGCGGTTGCCGGCGAACCCGGCCATCGAGGAGACGCCCACGACGCGGCCGCCCTCGGTGAGGACGCCCTTCTCCGCGAGCTCGGCGGTGATCCGCTCCGGCGCGACGAGGTTGACGGCCATGACCGAGTCCCAGCGCGCCGAGTCCATGCCGGCCAGGGTCTTGTCGCGGGTGATGCCCGCGTTGTGCACGAGGATGTCGATGACGCCCTCGTGGCGCTCCTGCACGTGCTTGGCCAACACCTCGGCGGCGTCGGCGGCGGTCACGTCGAGCGGCAGCGAGGTGCCGCCCACCTTGTTGGCGGTCGCGGAGAGGGACTCGCCGGCGGCGGGGACGTCACAGCAGATCACGTGCGCCCCGTCGCGGGAGAGCACGGCGGCGATCTCCGCACCGATGCCCCGGGCCGCGCCCGTGACCACGGCGACCTTGCCCTCGAGGGGGCGGTCCCAGGACCCGGGGGCGGTCGCGGCGCCGGCACCCACGCGGAACACCTGGGCGTCGACGTAGGCGGACTTGCCGGAGAGGATGAAGCGCAGGGCGGACTCGAGGCCCGACGCGCCGGTGTCGGCGTCGGCGGAGACGTAGACCAGCTGGACGGTGGTGCCCCGCTA
>NZ_JAALEF010000215.1:1951-3701 GCF_014145245.1 Dietzia sp. B44
GAACAGGGCCTTGAGGTCCTCGGTGCGGCGGATGCCTGTGGCGTCGAAGACCAGGCCGGCGAACTTGCCCTCGGCGTCCGCGCCGGCCAGCTCGTAGTCCGACTCGAGGATCGCGCGGACGGGCTCGACCAGGCGGCCCTCGCCGCCGACCAGGACCGGGCCGTGGAGAGCGGGCTGCCCGGCCTCGTACCGGCGCAGCTGCTCCGGCTGCGGGAGGCCGACCTTGCCGGCGATGAACGACCCCGGGGCCGAGGTCACGAACTGCGAGTAGAGGTCGAGGTTGCCCTGTGCCATGGCGATCATCTCCTGGAGAGGTGCGGTACTACGGGTCGACAAGTAACTTACTGCTGAGTAACAATACGTGCAGGGCCGCGTTTCGGGCCACCGGACACCGAGAACACAACGGGAGTGACACACGTGACCACCAGCCCCCGCAAGGTCGCCATCGTAGGCGGCAACCGAATCCCCTTCGCCCGATCGAACGGCAAGTACGCGGACGCCTCGAACCAGGACATGCTCACCGCGGCGATCGACGGTCTCGCCAGCCGCTATAACCTGCAGGCCAAGCGCGTCGGGATGGTCGCCGCGGGTGCCGTCCTCAAGCACGCCCGGGACTTCAACCTCACCCGCGAGTCGGTCATCGGCTCCGTTCTCGACTCGTCGAGCCCCGCCTACGACGTGCAGCAGGCGTGCGGCACCGGCCTGGCCACGGCCATCCAGGTCGCCGACGCCATCGAGGTCGGTCGCATCGACGCCGGGATCGCGGGTGGCACCGACACCACCTCCGACGCCCCGCTGGCCGTCAACGACGACCTGCGCAAGATCCTCATCAAGGTCTCCTCGGCCAAGAGCACGGTCGACCGGCTCAAGCTCCTCGGTGACATCCGTCCGCAGTCGCTGGTCCCCGAGCAGCCGCAGAACGCGGAGCCCCGCACCGGACTGTCCATGGGCGAGCACGCCGCCATCACCGCCCGCGAGCTCGGCGTGACCCGCGAGGACCAGGACGCGCTCGCCGCGGCCAGCCACCACAACCTCGCCGCCTCCTACGAGTCCGGCTTCCAGGACGACCTGGTCACCCCGTTCCTCGGCGTGCCGCGTGACGACAACATGCGTCCCGACTCGTCCGAGGAGAAGCTCGGGAAGCTCAAGCCGGTCTTCGGCAAGCGGGACGCCGAGGCCCACGGCACCCAGGCCACCATGACGGCCGGGAACTCCACCCCGCTCACCGACGGCGCCTCCGCGGTCCTGCTGGCGAGCGAGGCCTGGGCGGAGGAGAACAAGCTCCCGGTCCGCGCCTACCTGGTGGACTCCGAGACCGCGGCGGTGGACTTCATCCACGGCCACGACGGCCGCACCCCGGACGGGCTGCTCATGGCGCCCACCTATGCCGTCCCGCGCCTCCTCGAGCGCAACGGCCTGACCCTGCAGGACTTCGACTACTACGAGATCCACGAGGCCTTCGCCTCGCAGGTCCTGGCCACGCTCGCGGCCTGGGAGTCCGAGGAGTACTGCACCGAGCGCCTGGGTCTGGACTCCGCGCTCGGGTCGATCGACCGCAGCAAGCTCAACGTCCACGGTTCCTCGCTGGCGGCCGGGCACCCGTTCGCCGCGACCGGGGCCCGCATCCTGGCCGCGACCGCCAAGCTGCTGGAGGAGAAGGGCTCGGGCCGCGCGCTCATCTCCATCTGCGCCGCCGGTGGTCAGGGCGTCACGGCCATCGTCGAACGGTGAGCCCGACGCGCTGACCCCG